>PBIQ01000029.1 GCA_002720485.1 Acidimicrobiaceae bacterium | reverse complement strand
CGTCTGCAAAGGTAGTAGTTATTTCCTGCGTCGCCGTCTACCCGAGCGACTTCTTCTAGGATGAACCCAGCGTCAGTGAAGATTTCACGAGCTTTTTGCGCTCCCCACATAGCTCCGAGGCCCTCACCGTCATATGCTAGCGACACTGACATGCAATGCATGCAAGAAACTGTATATCCAAATGTTCCAATAGGATGGTCAAGGTTTTCACCCAAGTGGCTAGACGCGCACAGGTCTGCGCACAACCAATAACCTCCGGGTTTTAAGCTCGCAAAAATTCCGGCGACCATCTGTCGAGGTTGTGCTTGGTCATGTACAGCGTCGAATGTTGTGATGAAATCAAAGGCCTCCTTCAGCTGAAGATCAGCAGCATCTTGCTCTAGAAATTCAACGTTCCCTAATCCCAATTGCTCGGCCTCTTTGCGTGCGACTCCGATCGCCTCTGATGAAAAATCTATCCCTGTAAAAGTGCTATTGGGAAAGTTTTGTGCCATGACGTTTATAGCATGGCCGGATCCACACCCAACATCAGCAACATTGATACCACTTTTCAGATGGAGTTCAATATCTGGAACGAGGGGGAGCACGGTTTGGATTAAGAGATTATCGAAACGGGCTGCACTAGCCTCAGCCATGACAGCGTGAAACGTAGTGTACTCACTGTATGGAACACCACCTCCAGATTTAAAGTGCTCCACAATTTGATCTTCTACCTGTGCAAGCAAGGGAATATATTGCATATAGAGAGACTGGTTCCTAGGGCCCGCAGATCTTGTCAGCATCGCAGCATGCTCTTTAGGGAGGCTATAAAGATCTCTTAGGGCATCGTATGAGACAATTCCTGCGGTGGTCATAGCTCCAAGCCACTCACGAACATATCGTTCGTCAAGCTCTGCTGAGTCAGCTAATTTCACGCTTGAACAAGCCCCGATATCTGACATGACGTCAAACAGTCGAACCTTATGGCCAACGCTGATCATCAGCGCTGCGGCGGCACCGTTTAGGATAGTTCCAATTTTTTTGCCGAATGCAGATAGTTTTTCTGTGTTGAGATCTGTTGTCATAAGACTTCCTTTGTCACGAAACGTATGACTATATTAGATCAGCTTGAAGACCCAATCTCCTCAGTTTGAGGAGTTTCTTCGGTTTCCTTCGGTGGTAAAATACCTGGAATAAGGTAGGGGAGTGCGGCAACGAGAACACTAGCGATCGCTACAACAATAGCAATGCAGCCCCAAGTTCTTCCGTCGACCCACTCCAACGCGAAGTAGTTTCTCGTAAAAGGAAGAGCAATAATGCAAGCCTGTAGTCCAGCCATAGCTACTGCTAAACCAATTTTCCAAATCCGAAGTGGGCGCGATACAACCACTAGTACGACTAGTCCTATCAAAAGCAGGGTGATCGTAGAGGCTGTTCGAGCTTCTGCCAATTCTCTAATACTTATGTCTGTCCCAGCCCATTCTCGCGATTGAATATAAACAACCCAAGCTGAGATAGCTGCTATAGCTCCAGCAGGAAGTGAGAAACGTATCACTCTTTTCAGGAAGCCTGGGCGTACTAAATTAGTATTCGGAGCAAGAGCTAAAACTAGACCCGGTAATCCGATGCTGAACGAACCTATTAGAGTCAGTTGCCTTGGCAGGAACGGAAATTCAACACCTTGGATGCCAATGATTGCTGTCAATAGAAGTGCATAGACGGCTTTAGTTACGAAGAGATTAGCCACTCTTTCGATGTTGTTAATAACCTTCCTCCCCTGGGCAAGTACTTCAGGAAGAGTCGAAAACCTATTGTCCAAAAGAACGAGCTGGGCAACCCCACGAGATGCTGAACTCCCACTTCCCATTGCTATTCCCATATCAGCGTCTTTTAAGGCAAGCACATCGTTCACACCATCCCCTGTCATCGCTACTACGTGCCCTTCATCCTGAAGGGCAGCAACCATAGAACGTTTCTGGTGTGGAGTGACTCGACCAAAGACAGTTGATTGGTTAATCGCTTCAGATAGCTTCGAGTCATCAGTCAGAGTTCGAGCATCAACGTTGAGATGGGCATTTGGCACGCCTGCTCGCTCTGCAACTGTCGCAACTGTTGCTGTATTATCACCTGAAATAACCTTGAGCTCAACACCTTGATCAGAGAAGAACTTAAGTATCTCTGGAGCATCGTCTCTGACGGTGTCATCAAGCAGAATAAGCGATAGAGGGCTTAGGTCATCAGGAAGTGCAGAATCATAGTGTTGACTACTCATGCAAAGGGCGAGGACTCGACGGCCAGTTTCGGCGTATTTCTGTGCCGCCCCTGCAGCTTCTTCGAATGACTGATGGATCAAGATATCAGGCGCACCCACAAAGAAAGTACCCTTCCCCTCAAATTCAGCTGCTGACCATTTTCGTGCAGAGCTAAACGGTTCTACGTTGGTGACTTTCCAATCAGTAGGGGCATCATGGCTCTTAGCTACTGCAGCCATTGTCGGGTTTGGGTTTGGGTCACTGTGAGCGACAGCACCAACTGCAGAGAGGGCGAAGTTCTCCTCAACTCCGGCAAATATCTCTAAACCACCGTATCCTATCTCTCCAGTTGTGATTGTCCCTGTCTTGTCGAGGCACAGAGTGTCAACACGCGCTAAAAGCTCAACAGTGGCTAACTCTTTAGCTAGTGCTTTACGTTTGGCGATAGTAACTACACCGGCCACAAAGGAGAGACTGGTCAAGAGCACCAACCCATCTGGAACCATAGCTACAGCAGCGGCGACTGATCCTTGTAGCGCGTCTTGCCAACGATCTTCAGCATCGAACAATGAGATAAGTAATAAAGCTCCGGCTGGCGGAATCAGGAACATCAACACGCGCAAAATAGCGTTGATGCCTTTCCGAAGTTCACTATCCACTAGCTCAAACCGCTTCGCTTCCATAGCTAGGGAATTAGCGTATGAATCTGCTCCGATTCGCTTGGCTTGATATGTTCCTGATCCAGCGTTGACGAAACTTCCAGAAAGGAGCTGATCTCCCGGTTCTTTCACTATTGCATCTGATTCACCTGTTAGGAGAGATTCATCAATTTCTAAGCTGTTTGACTCGATAACATCTCCGTCAACTACTACTTGATCGCCTGCACTTATGACTAATAAATCATCTAAGACAATTTCTTCAGACTCTATTTCTCTCTCCTCGCCATCTCTCCTGACGCGAACATTTGGGGCATTAAGTAGCTGTAACTTCATCAATTCACGCCTGGCGTACACTTCTTGTGAGACGCCAATTACGCTATTGCCGATCACCACGCCTACAAAAAGCCCATCGGCAGGAAATCCAGCTATAAGGATTAGCACAAAGAGCGCCAGCATTATGGCGTTCACTGGATTGAACACATTAGCGTAAACTATTTCAGACATAGAGCGCGAAGTGGTCTCAGGAGCTTTATTGGTTTGTCCTTTATTATTACGTTCTGCAACTTCGTCAGAATTTAAACCATCAAAGATTTCTGAGTTCACGTCACCTCCAAAATGAATCACTCACGCTACCAAACTCTATCGTGTTAACACTGAGCGGTTGTACTTTCTCCAAGTTCAAACTTCCACATAGGATCTTCCATCACAAGTCTGTGGCGCTGTCCCTCGTTTACCGTTTCTCCACTTTCGTATGCGCTGTCACCTTCCCAAATCGCAGCCATCCCTCCATCTGTCCGGATGATTTTCGTAGCGTAAGCTCTCGGGCCTCTTTTGGAGATAGCTAGTAATGCTTCACGTACGGAGTTGAACGCTTGCAAGTCAAATAAGGTAATCCAAGTAGGCGGCAGAATTTGAATTTTTTTGTCGTGGGCTCGGATAAGGGCATCTTCGGGCCTCCACCATGCATGATCAGTTATTTCACCTTGGTCGATGACTACTTGACCTTTGGGAGATGGGGCGATAAAAAACCATGTTGAGAATCTTCGAGGAGCTTCTATAGGTGGGATCCAATGGCTGTAATAGGTCAAGTCTGCAGAATCAAGCAACAAGCCGGACTCTTCTTCGCATTCCCGCACTGCTGCAGATAAGGCCGCATTATGATGGTCAAGTCCGGATGCGGCATCTTCCTCTTCAACCTTTCCCCCTGGGAACACCCACATGCCTTCAGCAAAAGATAGATTCGAGTTCCGCCTCATCATTAATGTTTCTAGACCGTGGTCTGAGTCGCGAAGCAAAATCACAGTTGCGGCAGGAATTAAGGGGTTTTTCTCTGTACCATGCTGCTCTAACCATTCTTCAAAAGGTATTTTATTCTTCATAGGTCCTAACAATTATCTGGCTAATTGCTCTAATGGCGCAATTTAGATCTATCGTAACCAATTGAATGGGAAGCGAGAAACCAAAATTCACTAACCCGTCAATATTGCTATTATGCTGCCTGACTTTATTTAGCGTCTTATCTTGCGCTAGGGCCGACCACCCTTCCTTGTCCGAGGTTCCGACAGAAACAGAATCAGAAACTCTCGTAACGACACCCGAAGCGGATCAACCACCTTTGGAAGATGCGGTGACTTTAGATCAGGGATCAAGTAACGAGGAAGCAGAAAATCCAGAGGTCGAAATAATTGAAAAAGTGGAACCTTCCACCCGGGGAGTAGATGAAACTTCAGTGCGTATCGGAGTAATTAAAACTTCAGATGTATTTGCCGACGTAGAGGTAGGGGTAGAAGCGAGACTTAGCCGAATCCTGACCGAGGATGAACGAAGCGTCAGAGAGATCGAAGTAGTCCAAGTCGTTGATGATGGTGGAGACCCCCTACAGACATTAGGAGCTGTGCAAGCTATGGCGGATCAGGATATCTTTGCCATAGTTCTGGCATCTGTTTCGGCCGATAGAGCCGTTACTGATTATCTAGCAGAGCAGAACATTCCCTTTTTCGGTTGGGGGTTTCTAGAAGGATTTTGCTACCCAAATCAATGGGGCTTTAGCTTCAACGGTTGTTTGAATGGCCATGCATTAGGTATCTCAGGAGCATCTGTTGATGATGGGCCACTTCGAGTATCGAATATTTTCTATGGACGACAACCAACGCTCATACTGGTAACAACGTCAGATGATGCCGGTAACGCTATGGAGTCGATAGTCAGCAAAGTATGGGGAGACAGCCTTGTGACTGTAGTGAAGATCCCAGTATCTCAAGAGTCGGGAATAGCTGAGAGCATTCTTGAAGAGATCGATGATGTAGAGTCAGACATACTTTGGTTGTCAATTGGCCTTGGGAAGACCCTCCAGTCCAAAGCCCAATTAATCCGTTCATTCCCGGGAATGGTTGTCGACGACGTGACATACCTTCCAGGTATTCTCCGAGAATACGAAACATCGAAAGAACTCGAAGGAGGCTATGTATTCTCGCAGTTTCCGCCACAAGAAGAATATCGAGAGGCTACAACGCTCATCGCTACAGACTTGGAAAACATTAATGGACCACTGATTTACAGCCAAGCCATTTCACTGGGCTATTGGAGCGCTGATTTCCTCGTGCATCTCCTCAATGAAATCGGAGAGGACCTAAATACGCGTACATTTTTTAACGTAGCAAACATTCAAGGCACGATTTATTCCCCTGATGTACTAGGAGGACCCTGTGCCTTGATGACAGCGCTCGTACATCAAGATCCATCTGGAGGCATAGCCCTACTGCAAGTTAGGGGCGGAGTTTTCCGGCCGGTGGTTGACTTTGATTGTCCAGAACGTTATTGGGAAGATTAGAAACAAATCGAAGATACTATGGCCCCGCTTCTCCTGTAGTCGTAGAGTTGGTCCATATGGCAATCAGTTATCGTACTTTCCGCTTTTCTGCACATAATTTTGATGAAATCATTATGGTGCTGCAGGCCAACCACCATGTTAGTGAACAAAATTTCTGGCTACATATTGAGCCATTCGTAGAAGACGGTCAAGTACATACCAGCTCAATTTTCTGGCGTATGTTTTCTAGCCGTGGGCCTATAGTTCCGAAATTTACGTGGGTTCCATCCTATGAAAGGAAAGAGCAATTAATGCCAGCACAAATTGGTATAACTCATCCCGTCGGAACGAAGGCTGTCAACAGGCTTAAAGACTTTGGCATTGAAATACCTGAAAATTGGTCATTGCATCAAGATCACCCTAAGCGTGGAATTGTTCTATCCCTGCCGGAGGTGTACTCACAGGATGATGTTGTTAACTTTGCTGTTCGTTCTTTACAGATTTTAAGCCCTTTTGAATTTGATGGAAGCTATATAGCCTCCGTAACGGTTTAGATTCAAAAGGTTCAGTGGGTTTAATCCAATACTTCGATGGTAGCTACTAAGTCGGAGAAAGTAGCTTGACCTATCCCATCACTACATTGAAGAAGTTGGCCATTCGATGATGTTTTCGTCACTATTCCACTATTGCCAATCCAAGACGTATCTACGCCACCCATGGACCAGGCATTCCATACTTCCAGTACGGAAGCCTCATTCCCTCGAACCGTGAACTCTACCTCTGCTGGGCTTGTATGGCTCCATAATGAAATCACTGGTTCACGAAGGCCGTTAATATCCACCACACCTTTGTTTACAGATAGTTTTACTGCTTGGAGGCGTGGAGAGTTTACACTTTCCCTCTTCACTCTAACCACAGAACCATCTCTTACGGGGATACGAACAAGTGCCTTCACCACTCTTCCTCGGTAGCTAATAGTGTCGCTACCAGATTCTTCAAAGAGCTCCGAAGTTGTTTGCTTTGTCACGATGGGCTTCCATATGGATCTACCGCACTGGACGGCCAATAAGGAATAGGGATATCTCCACCGGACTCTTCAAAAGTTTTCGGTGATATTCTCATTGTCTCTATTTTGCCGCTTTTGTAATTGCGCCTTTGAGGAGGTTTTCCTTCTTTCATCCGCAGAATATTCTGAGCTCCGAAGATAGCTGATCCTGACGCTGCTCCTACATTCTTCCAATAGCGTGTCTTGACAGTAGCGGGAGACGGCTCTCTACCATCCTTCGTGAGATTGTAGATGTAGCCGCCTGGCTCCCATCCTCGCAAGCGAATTGCCTCCTCATGCTTATTAGGAATAGAGATGCTTTCCTGAGCTGCTGCAATCTCTTCACGAACTATCGTTGGGTCTACATCTGGCACAATCTCACTTGGTGAGGGACCTTCAAGGCTTGGTTCGAATTTCTCAACTTGATCTTCGAAAAGGCCGCTATTTAGGTCTTGTCCGTCAGAAGGATCCAAAGTGATCACGTTGGTATCGTTTTCAACCTGGCTGCTATCTCTACCCTCAACTACGACCGCCTCTTCGTTAATGTGTATACCTCTTGACGAGGGAGCAGCGGAAGGGGCGCTTGGGTTACGTAGCATGTCGTTGCGAAATAGTCTTTCATCAGGAAATCTGTATGCTTTTGGAACAAATTTTCTATGTCGCAGAGGTGCTCCAACCCAGTCAATAGCTGCTCCAATAAGGGCAATAACAAACATAATTGCGGCAAAAGCAATGAAAGTTTCTGGAGAAGTCATGGGAGATCTAAAGTCCATAATACTATCGCCTCTAGATTCTTTGGGGTCAGAACGTTATATAGGCGTAGCTCTGGAGTTTACTTATGTTAACTAGCGAACCGTTCTGATTCGTTTTCCCAAAAATCAGTTACTAATTCGCCTTCACCGTTGTCCCAAAACACATGGTTTTCTATCCATCCCGTTGGTGCTGCCACCAGCGGATCAAAAGTCTCTTTGGGTTGCAGATTGCGTGGAGCGAAAATAAGGCGCCAAACCCCCGATGCTCGAAGAATAGAGACGCTGAACACGAGAATCACAGCGCTGCAGATAACTGGTATCCAAATCGACATCCTAAAAAGATAAAACGATGTATCAGATTTCGCAAACTGAAACACTTATTGCCTGTTTTATAGGGCAGAAAACGAAAAGTTTCGTTCCTCTGAGGGCAAGGAGCCATAATGCCTATTACCCTGAAGGGATCTGAGATTGGAGAAATTTAGTGGGAGATCCTGTCATAGTTGAAGCGGCTCGGACCCCTATCGGGAAAAGGGGTGGATGGCTAGCAGGAATCATTGCTCCTAATCTCCTCTCTATCGCCCAGCAAGAAGTTTTAAATCGTGCCGGCCTTCCCCCCGAATGTGTGGATCAACTAGTAGGGGGTTGTGTCACACAGGCCGGCCAACAGGCTTCAAATGTAACAAGGAATGCTTGGTTAAGTGCAGGCATCGGATATACCCCGGCGGCTACTACTGTCGACTGCCAATGCGGATCTGGAGCGCAAGCTAATATTTTTGCGCAAGGCCTCATAGCTACAGGGGGAGCCAAAGTAGCTATTGGCTGTGGTGTTGAACAGATGTCGCAAGTCCCTCTCGGAACTGCTGCGCGAGGGGGAGGTGGGTACTACAAAGATGCTGACACTTGGCCATGGGACGATCCACCCAATGGCCAGTTTGGAGCAGCGCAACGGATAGCTGAAAAAAGAGGTATTACACGCTCTCAACTAGATCAGCTCGGCGCTGAATCTCAAAAAAAGGCGGCTAACGCGTGGGATGAAGGAAGATTTGATATGGAAATAGTCCCAATCCCCAATGCGCCTCAACTTGATAGCGATGGAGTGCCTACAGGAGAAATGCTAACAGTAACCAAAGATCAGGGCTTACGCGAGACAACCATAGACAGTCTGTCCAACCTCCGACCTGTTATAGAGGGAGAGTTGCATACGGCAGGTACTTCGTCTCAGATTTCTGATGGGGCTGCCGCGGTTCTCTGGATGGATAGTGACACGGCTGAACAAATGAGTGTAAAACCGCGTGCAAGAATTTCCTATCACACGATGGTCGGAGCTGATCCATACTACCTACTTGACGGACCTGTAGCCGCAACACAGAAGATGTTAGACCAGAGCGAGTATTCTATTAGCGACTTTGATCTGTTCGAATGTAATGAGGCATTTGCCTCTGTGCTTCTATCTTGGGCGCAAGTTCACGATGTACCAATGGAGAAAGTAAATGTCAATGGAGGTGCGATTGCTCTTGGGCATCCTGTTGGCTGCACCGGAAGTAGGCTTATCACAACAATTCTTCACGAGTTAGAGCGGCAAGATAAAGAATTGGGGTTTGTCACGATGTGCCAAGGTGGGGCGTTGGGCATAGCTATTGTAATTGAAAGAATCTGAAGCGAATAAAGATTAGAAAGAGAGACATTATGGCCGGATATCTCGAAGGGAAAAATATTGCCATTACCGGAGCCGGATCAGGAATAGGCAAGGCTATTGCTCTCGCTGTAGCAGCTGAAGGGGCAAATATTGTCGTAGCTGACTATGGAGTTGCCTTAGATGGGTCAGAACCTACAAATGCAATTGCAGAGTCGGTCGCTGAAGAGATTGAGAGTTTAGGAGTCGAAGCTGAGGTTATAGCAGGTGATGTTTCTCGTATGGAGACAGGTCAGGAAGTTGTCGAGGCATCCATCAAACGGTGGGGATCAATTGACGGTGTGGTATGTGTCGCCGGAATTCTTCGAGAGAGAATGCTATTCAACATGTCAGAGGATGAATGGGATGCCGTGATAGCTGTACATCTCAAAGGCCATTTCACGATTTACCGACATGCGATGGCCGCTATGCGGAAGCAGGATTCGGGTGGAAGTATCGTTGGGATAACAAGTGGAGCATTTACTGCGTCTACTGCTCAGCCTAACTACTCGGCTGCTAAGGGTGGGATTGTTAGCTTAACCCGTTCTGCAGCAATGACTGCAGCTAGTATCAGTCTTCGAGGTGGTCCGCGGATTAATGCAAACTGTATCGCTCCTACAGCACGAACGAGAATGAGCGAAAAGGTTCCCTTTGAATTCGAGACTGGAGACCCGAGCGACATCGCGCCGATGGCTGTCTATCTTCTTTCTGAAGCAGGGCGCGAAGTAAACGCCCAAATTTACTCCGTTGTAGGTCGCCGTATTTCAGTTTGGAATCAACCGAAAGAAGTCCGCTCAATGTTTTCTTCAGGCAAAGCATGGACCCCTGAAGAAATTGAAGATGTTCTTCCGAGAACGATTAAGCAGGAGGCTAATCCTTTTATAGAGGATCTTGAACGTCGAATGAAAGAAATGGCTAAAGAGGAAGGGAATTAAATGACTTCTTCCGTGCCACCATATCCACCTAGTCGCAATCTTCTAGAGGGTAAGTCAGTTGTTATTACTGCAGCAGCAGGAACAGGTATTGGCTTTGCTACTGCAAAAAGATGTTTAGAAGAGGGTGGGGCAGTTCTGCTTTCAGATTGGCATGAGCGACGATTAGATGAAGCTGTTGAACAACTTCGACTTGATGGGAATGATGCATCCGGTGTTGTTTGCGATGTGACCAAAGAAGAGGATGTTCAGGGTTTGATCAGTTCAGCGGAAGAAAGGTTCGGCGCAATCGACATTATGATCAATAATGCGGGTCTAGGGGGGCAAGACACTTTGGTTGAAATGGAAGATGAGCAGTGGAATCGAGTCCTAGACGTGACCTTAAACGGGACAATGAGATGTACTAGGGCAGCGCTTCGTCATATGGTGCGTAATCAGACGGGGGTGATCGTCAATAACGCTAGCGTTCTGGGGTGGCGGGCCCAAGCAGGCCAGAGTCACTACGCTGCAGCTAAAGCAGGCGTTATGGCTTTGACTCGTTGCGCTGCGATTGAGGCTGCAGAATTTGGAGTGCGTGTCAATGCAGTTTCTCCCAGTTTCGCTAGTCATCCCTTTCTAGAAAAAGTTAGCGACCCCGACCTCTTAAAAGGTTTGGAATCTCAGGAAGCTTTTGGTAGGGGAGCCCAGCCATGGGAAGTAGCTAATGTCATCGTTTTTTTGGCGAGTGACTTAAGTAGCTATATGACGGGAGAAAGTGTCAGCGTAAGCTCCCAAAGAGCTTAGAATCTTTATTCCACCTTGGTTAAAGGGTTAGCTCTGCCATTGAGCGTAAAGTTTCTAGATTGTTTGCGCCAACAATTAGTGTTGTAACAGGTGAATCTTCCCAAAGAGTTAACTTTTCTTCGATGCGTTCTTTAGGTCCAACTAGAGAGATTTCGTCAGCGAAAGCGCTAGGTACCGCAAGGATAGCTTCATTTCTTTTTCCGCTCAGAAAGAGTTCTTGGATGTTCTTTGCTTCCCTCTCATAACCCATCCGCCCCATCAATTCAGTGTGGAAATTTCGTTCATGAGCTCCCATCCCACCTATGTAAAATGCGAGTATAGCTTTTTGAAGAAGTAACCCTTCTTCGACGTCATCACAAATATTGACATTCACATTCACGGCAATTTCGAAATCTGGCGGAATTGCATACTTAGAAATATCAAAGATGTCGGGTCTCTCTGGCGAAAAGTACAGAGGAATCCACCCCTGGCACAGTTCAAATGCGAGAGCAATATTTTTAGGCCCTTCAGCTCCAAGGAGAATAGGGATGTTAGAGCGAAGCGGTTGTGTAATAAGTTTTAAGGGTTTCCCCAAGCCCCAAGAATGCGGTGCCTCGCGAGGGTACGGAAGCGGAAAGAACGACCCTTCAGACACTACGGGGTTCTCCCGTTCCCAGATCTCTCTCAGAATGCTTATCGTTTCACGCGTACGGGTAAGTGGTTTTCCAAAAGGTTGCCCGTACCAGCCTTCAATCACTTGCGGCCCAGAAACGCCAATTCCTAAACAAAACCTTCCCCCCGATAAGCCATCAAGGGTCATAGCTTGCATCGCTAAAGAAGCTGGAGTTCTAGCCCCAAGCTGAGCTATCCCAGTAATAAGCTTTATCGTTTCTGTGTGGGCTCCAACCCAAGCGAGAGGTGTGAAGGCATCGCTGCTGTAGCTTTCTCCCGTCCACAGTGAATCGTATCCAAGCTTTTCTGCCTCTACAGCGGTGGGGATAATGTCTAACTGAGGATTTTTGGTCCAATATCCGTATTGGGCCCCGAGTTTCATTTCCCAACCTCTAAATAGTAAGAGCCGTCAGCACTTGGAGGTCCTGCAGTTTCTACTATCCCTTTTTCAACCATATGTACAAGATGGCTATATACCGACTGCCCAGCGGCCATATGGAGGATGTGAGGAGTCTCAACATACATTTCTGTAACAAGCTCTGGGATGGTTTTCGGTCCTCCCGAAAGGCAATCAAGTATTTGCCGCTCCCTATCTTGCCGGTGAGCAATTAGAGATCTAGTAAAAGCGATAGGTTCAGGGATCCTTGGCCCATGTGTCGGGTAGAAAAACTGGTCGCTTCTGTCTAGAAGAAGATGAAGGCTATCCATATATTCTCCCATTGATCCTTCTGGGGAAGGAATAACCGAAGTACTCCAACCCATGACGTGGTCGCCAGAAAAGAGGCTCTTCTCCTCTTTGAATCCGAAGCACAGGTGATTAGAAATATGTCCGGGAGTGTGGATAGCTTCCAGAGTCCAAGTACCTCCTTTAATAAGGTCACCATGCCCAACTTCTACATCTGGGTTGAAAGCCATATCTCCAGGCTCATCTTGCTCATGTTCATTTTCGTCATCGCTGGGAAACGCCATGCTTTTTTTGAGTTCCTCCAATTCCTCTGGAGTGGGCAATAAGAGATCCCAAGTAGTTGGTCTTGACCGAACAACTTCCTCTTCAGGTAGTACAGGATGACGACCAAACCCGTATATGGGTGCTCCCGTTGCCGTTTGCAATGCCCGACTTGCTGGGGAATGGTCCTTATGGGTATGGGTAACAACTATGTGAGAGATTTCTTCTCCGGGTATGCCTTCCAGTATCGCAGCTATGTGGTTATCATTTTCTGGACCAGGGTCGATAACCGCTACCTGTCCTCTTCCAATAATGTAGGTTCCCGTACCAGTAAAGGTGAATCGCCCAGGATTGTTGGCAACAACACGACGAATCGAAGGAGATACTTCTACGACTTTCCCATAAGCAGGATCGATATCGGTGACATATGGGATAGTCACGGTTAGCTACCTTCGAATGCGGTCGTAGCAGAAAGATAAGAAGGTTTCTCGCCACCTCCATGGACCACAATATTTGTACCGGTCATCCAATTTGAAGCTTCAGAAGCTACGAAAAGACAAGCGTTAGCAATATCTTCAGGGTTGCCCAATCGCTTCATGGGAATGGTCTCGGCAATTTGAGAAACGCTTTCATCATCCCCGTAGAATGCCCGACTATCCTCAGTGAGGATTAACCCTGCAGTTACCGAAACAACCCGAATTTGTGGACCCCATTCGAGAGCTAGTGTTTCTGTTGCATTAAGTAGGCCAGATTTTGCTGCGCCATATGCAACACCCATCGGGTTTGCCCGCATTCCACTAACACTGGAAATATTAATAATTAATCCATCGTTACCCTTATCAACCATCGCTTTCCTCGCCAGCTGTGAGAATATCAAAGGGGCTACGAGGTTTAGATCAATCACGCTTTTTGTAAAGCGTTCAGAGGCTGAGCTCGAGTCAGCTGGTGGTGCTCCACCCGCGTTATTTACCAGTATGTCTAAACGCCCATAGGTCTTTAAGCAGTAATCAATCAGTTCCATAATTTGCGAACTTTCCCTAACATCGCACTGAAAGTAGTCAGCTAGGTTCTCTCCATCTCGTATGGTCTCCTGAGGTTGGTTTCGAGCGCAGATGATTACTTTGGCTTCCTCTTTAAGAAAGGCTTGTGCTATTTGTTTCCCTATTCCTTTGGTCCCACCAGTAACGATGATGACCTTATCTGCAATACCACTCTCAGGATTTGCCATGTGGCCCCCTAGTTGATCAACGTATTAAAAATGCTGCTTTTCTTATTGTGGCAGATCATGACAAGAATTGAGATAACCTTCTTAGTTATCTGGTAAATAATAGACTTTCCACAATCATGGGAGAACCAATGGCTGACAAGGTCATAACTGAAGAAGAATTCATAGATGAGTTGGAAAGTGGTATGACCATAGGAGTTGGCGGCTGGGGATCGCGTCGGAAACCGATGTCGCTTGTTCGGTCGATAATGCGATCTGGCGTAACCGACCTAACAGTAGTTAGCTACGGCGGACCTGAAATTGGTATTCTGTCTGCAACCGGACAAATGAAGAAAGCAGTGTATGGCTTTGTTTCTCTTGACTCGATACCTTTAGAGCCCCATTTTCGTGTCGCTCGCCAAACAGGAGCAATTGAGGCTATTGAATTCGATGAGGGCGCCTTCTATCTTGGGCTTCTAGCAGCATCACATAGGGTCCCGTTTTACCCCACGAGGGCAGGCCTAGGATCAGATATGATGGCTATGAATCCTGAGCTTCAAACTGTAGTTTCACCGTATCCAGGGCCCGATGGAGGCGAAGGTGAAACTCTAGTAGCTATCCCCGCATTCGACATAGATCTTTCGATTATTCATATGAATAGAGCGGATGCAGGGGGAAACGGACAGTTCCTTGGCCCAGATCTATATTTCGATGATCTCTTTGCTATGGCAGCGAAACGAACGTTCATGAGTTGTGAAAAAGTGATCCCTACTCAAGAGTTCTTAAACGAAGGAAGTGTTCACACCCTAAAGATTCCACGTATTTTTGTTGATGGAGTTATTGAAGCTCCCATGGGGGCCCATTTCACAGAATGTCCGCCTGACTATGGCCGAGATGAAAACTTTCAAAAACTTTATGCTGAAACAGCGAAAGATCAAGAGCTATGGGATTCATTTAATCAGAAATACCTTCAAACTAACTCGCATGAAGAGTATTTGGCTGCTGTGAATAGTGGGGAGCAGGACGAATGAAGCGCGCTGATATATGCGTTGCAGCTATTGCAGACTGTTTCAGAGACGAAGCAGATATTCTTTGTAACCCAATAGGGATTAGTCCAATTATTGGAGGTCGTTTAGCGAAGGCAACATTTTCGCCTGATGTCGTTATGACTGACGCCGTTTCTGTTTTAGCAACTAACCCATTGCCTTTAAATGACCCATCTGCTGAACGAACGATTGAAGCTTACGCACCGTACAGAACTATTTTCGACATTGTTTGGTCTGGTAGAAGGCACGTGATGATGGGTGCCACCCAGATTGACCAATATGGGAATCAAAATATCGCGGCTATAGGTGACTATAAAAAACCAAAAGCACAACTATTGGGTTTAAGGGGATCCCCCGGAAATCTAATTAACCATCGGACAAGTTATTGGGTGCCGAGTCACTCTCAAAGAAGTTTTGTTTCCGAAGTCGATATCGTTTCCGGTCCTGGTTATGACCGAATGCGTACTCTTGGGAAACCTGACAATCGATTTCATGATGTTCATCGGGTAGTTTCGAATCTCGGTGTATTTGATTTCGAGACATCAGACAATCGAATGAGAATTCGATCTATCCATCCTGGGACAGAGGTAGGTGAGGTTATAGAAAATACGTCTTTTGAGATGGTTATTCCAGAGGATATAGTCCAGACTCGTGTTCCTAGTGAAGATGAGCTTCGAATCATGGACCTCATTGATCCTAGGGGTATGAGGTATCAAGAGGTACCTGAATGAGCAATAGCCACCCAAGGTTGCACACTCGTATTTGCGATCTTTTCGGTATCGCTTATCCCATTGTGCAAACAGGGATGGGATGGGTTTCGACAGCTAGGTTAACCGCTGCCACTAGTGCAGCTGGAGGGATTGGTTTCCTCGCAACTGCAACTCAGACTTTCGATGAGATGAAGGAATCTGTTGCGCAAATACGAGAGAAAACCGATAAGCCGTTTGGCATTAATGTCCGAACAGACGCACCCGACATTGAGGATCGCTTAGATTGGAGCATTAAGTCCGGAATTAAAGTTGTATCTTTTGCGCAAGCCCCCAAGCCGGACATGGTTAAGAAGCTCAAGGACAGTGGTGTTGTCACGATCCCCACTATCGCAGCCCGAAGACATGCTGAAAAAGTCGCAGAATGGGGAGTAGACGCGGTAATCGCTCAAGGAAGTGAAGGGGGTGGACATACGGGAGAGGTCCCTACCGCGGTTCTAGTCCCTCAAGTAACTTCTGCTGTCGATATTCCCGTCTTAGCTGCAGGGGGAATTACAGATGGGAAAGGACTTGTTGCGTCCCTTGCTTGGGGGGCTGAAGGGATAGCAATGGGCACTCGCTTTCTCCTTTCCGCAGAAAGCGGAGTTCCACAAAATGTTAAGCAAGCATATTTTGACTCAGCAGTCACAGATACGGTCCGGACTCGAGCAATTGATGGTGTTCCGCAACGAGTCATTAACACGGCAATGGTTCAGGGTTTAGAATCCGCAAAAATACTTCGGTTCCCTCGAGCTATGCTTAACGCAATCAAGTTTAGGCGATTGACGGAGACATCATTTTCCGATTTGCTTCGTGAAGGGCTCTCAATGAGAAAAAATCAAAATCTCACATGGTCCCAAATAGCACTTGCGGCGAACGCCCCGATGCTTACAAAGGCTACAATGGTTGAAGGCAACCATCAGATAGGCATCATGCCAACAGGAGTTGGCTTAGGGGTCATCGAATCGGCTCCGCCAGTTGAACTGATCATTCAAAGTATTGTTACTGAAGCATCTGAAATTTTGAGTGAACTAAATCAACCAAATATGAACTAGTTGGAGAGTATGGATCTATTTTTTGACTCAGATGAGAAAGCTTTCCGAGATGAGATCCGAAGCTGGATTAATGAGAATAAGCCTAATGAACGTTGGGCTCCCATGGACACACAGTCAGGATTTGAGCAGCACCGTGCATGGGAAAGAAAATTATTTGAAGCAAAATGGTCTGTTCCAAACTGGCCTTCGAAATACGGAGGTCGTGACTGCTCACTAATTGAATGGCTTCTATACGAAGAAGAGTACTATCTCTCGGGGGCGCCAGGAAGAGTAAACACCAATGGCATAACCCTGCTCGGTCCAACCCTATTTAGTTGGGGGACAGAAGAACAGAAAGATCGGTTCTTGCCGAAAATGGCTAACGGAGATGAAATTTGGGCCCAAGGCTGGTCAGAGCCAGATTCCGGAAGTGATCTGGCTAGTCTCAAAACTACCGCTATACGTGATGGAGATCACTATGTAGTCAATGGCCAGAAAACGTGGTGTTCGAGAGGAGCATGGGCTGACTGGATTTTCTGCATCGTGCGGACGGATCCTACCAGTGAGCGCCATGCAGGGTTAAGTTACCTACTTGTTCCTGGAGACACATCAGGACTAATCAGAAGGCCAGTATCAAGGCTTGATGGAGAACCCGCCTTCGCTGAGCTTTTCTTTGATAACTGTAGAGTTCATGCTCAAAATTTACTTGGTGATGAAGGAGCTGGCTGGAGTGTAGCTATGGCCACAGCGAGTAGTGAACGGGGTTTAAATCTTAGAGCGCCTGGAAGGTTTCTCGCAGCAGCTAACCGGCTGGTTGAGTTATATAAAGAAACAATAGAGCGCAACCCACTTCTTTCAGTTGCTATTCGAGACCAGGTAATCGACGCCTACGTAAATGCACAGGCATATAGATATCAAGTATTTCAGAAAGCGACAATGTTGATGGAAGGTGGAGCGTTAGGGGCTGAGGCTAGCTATATGAAGCTTTTCTGGTCTGAGTTAGACATTGATATTCATGCTTCGGCACTCCGGATGCTTTCTGAACGGGGAGAACTTATTGAGGGGGCGCCGGATGCTGAAGATAATGGAAGTTGGATGTCTGGATACTTGTTTGCACTCGCTGGGCCGATATATGCGGGCACAAATGAAATCCAGAGAAATATTGTCGCAGAGCGTGTGCTCGGACTTCCGAGGAAGTAGTCATCGTGATTATCCCTCAGTTCCATCAACTCACTAGCTTGAGGGGATTTGAATGAAGTTCTCCTTTGAAGAAGAGCAGCTTCTCTTTGCTGAGGCAATTCGAGAGATGTTGAAGAAGTTTTGTAGCCCAGAGATCATTAATCACTTCACCGAATCTGACTCCGCCACAATACCTGAGTTATGGAATTCACTCTCATCCATGGGGGTATTAGGGATGGCTGCTCCTACAACGGTCGGTGGTTTAGAGATGTCTGATGAAGACTTTGTCTTGATCATGGAGGAACTGGGGCGAGCCGGTTGTCCTGAACCAGTAATGGAACATGCAGTTCTATCTATCCCCTTGCTTGAAGAATGTAATAATGAAACTCAGTTCACAGATATCATTGAATCTGCTGTGAACGGAGATAAACGTATTTCTATCGGCCTTGAAGGACACTATGTTGTCGGTGCTGACTCTGCAGACTATCTCCTGCTCTTCCAGGATGATCTTTTGCATCTCGTATCTAGCGAGTCCATCGAGCTTCAGCGTCAATCATCCGTCGACGCCTCCCGTCGCCTTTTTTCTGTTAACTGGGAGTCAAGTACCGACACAATCATCGAAAATGATCCTGATAAGGTGCGATCACTCATGGAAAAGACAAAGCTAAGAGCTGAAGTCGCTACGGCAGCACAATCCATAGGAGTAGCAGGGCGATTGTTGGATATGACTGTCGAGTATGTACAAGAACGTAACCAATTTGGAAAACCAGTTGGAGTCAACCAAGCGATAAAACATCACCTAGCTGACACTGGGAAGGCAATAGAATTTGCTCGACCTATGGTGTATAGAGCAGCTTGGTCTCTTAGCGAAGACGACACCGAAACAGAACTAGCGGTTCATATGGGAAAGTTACTTGCGTCAAAAGCTGTTGATTTAGCCTGCAAAACCTCTCTTCAGTGCCATGGCGCCATTGCGTATACCCTAGAGTATGATTTACAGATATGGCTGAAAAAAGGTCTTACCCTATCTTCATCTTGGGGAGATGTCTATAGTCAAAGAGAAAGAATAGCTGACTGTTTAGGTCTTTAAAGCTGACCTTGTCATTAGGATCCCATACAATCCTATGGGTGGGTATAAGCCCATAGGAGCTAATTAAGAGTTCTCTACCTTCGGAGGATGCATGGAAGATAAAGTTCTAGCTGCTGCGAGCGAATTACGGCATGCGATACATGACTTGGCGCAAATAACAAGAGAGGTAGAACTGAGCTCAGAACAACTGCTCGAAGCAAAGCTATTTGTTGAGAAAGCCAGTGAGAAATTACAAGGCGAACCTCTTCCTCATTGGTCGGAGAAACCACAAGGCGATGGAAAACAAACTTCTAAAAATTACCGGAGTAGGTCTCTGTTTCAGGGAGAGTTGCACCCGTTCTCTCCGACTGTGAACTGGGATTTGCACTCTGGACCAGATGGCCAGCCAGGCTATTCATTTGAAACAACTTTGACTTCGCTATACGAAGGTGCACCGAAGTCAGTTCATGGAGGATATATTGCTGGACTCTATGATGAACTACTCGGGGCTGTTCAAAGCTTGGCCGAAGGGGCAACAGGATATACCGGTAAATTAACAGTTAGGTATAGGGCATTTACTCCCACAAACACGAAACTGGTGTTTCGGGGATGGGTTGCCCAAAATAATGGCAGAAGGATCAGTGTTAAGGCCACTTGCCATGATGGGCAACGCTTATGCTCAGAGGCGGAAGCTCTCTTTCTTCGGCTTGAACCGGAAAACGAACTATAAATATGGCAAACCTGTTGTTCGTATGTACAGGGAACGCAGCACGTTCTGTCATGGCAGTTACCATGATGCGTCACTTGACTTCGAATTCGGAAATACGTGGCGCAGGTACTTTTTCTATCTCCGGGCTGCCAATGAGTCAGCGGACAAGAGAAGCGCTCGCAAAGATGAATCTTTCGGACCCCTTGCACCGAAGTCATCAATTAGAAAGCGAAGATTGCAATTGGGCTGACCTTATTATCGTCTTTGAAGCTGAGCATGTGCAGTACATTCGACGTAAGCATCCTGAAGCTAGCTCCATTACAGGTACTCTCCCTCGGATAGCTAAGCACCTCACGGCTTCGCCAGAAGACTTTGCACATAGGGTCGCCGAATTACAATTGGACAACGTCAAACTAGAACCATGGGAAGAAGTGGAAGACCCAGCGGGGGGCGATCAGCAAATTTTCGACACTTGCGCTGAAGAGATAAGCGGGTATATCTCTTCACTTCAGGAGAATTTATATGGACTATGAAATTCCTACTTCGCTATCGCTGATACGCCAAAGAGCTATAGAAAGGCCTCGATTTCGAGGAGTGCTCCACACCTGGTGCTTTTTCCTTTCACTCCCAATGGCGGTTGTCCTTATTTGTACAGCTCCATCACCAAGGTCCGCCTTTGCTGCGTTTGCATTTTCCTTTGGAATTTCTTCAATGTTAGGAATAAGCGCACTATTTCATAGAACTAGTTTTGATGACCGCCAATGGTTGAGATTTAGAAGGCTAGACCATATTGGAATCTATTTTTGTATAGCAGGAGGGTACACGCCTATCGGGATGCTTGTTGTCGATGGTTGGCTTCAAATGACTCTTCTAATATCTGCTTGGGCGGGGGTTGGGATTGGATCCTTATTGCGATTTTTGCCCTTCGAACCTCCATATGGGCTAATGAATGCACTCTTTCTCACTCTCGGGTGGGTATCAGTTTTGGCATTACCTCAACTGTGGGACACTCTTGATCGCCCGTGGATGATATTACTGGGGGTGGGTGGGCTTCTGTACACCTTTGGCGCGTTCATTGTCGGACTGCGAAAACCAGACCCTTGGCCCACGATCTTTGGATATCACGAGATTTGGCACCTTATGGTTGTAGCTGCAGCAACTCTCCATTACATAGTCATGGCATTTGGAGTGCTACCGTTAGGGAAGTAGAGACAATCTTTCCCTAAGAGCTAAAAGCATGACAAATAGCTACTTGTATGTAGATTCTAATTTGTTCGATAAGGTTCCCTTATGACTGTTGGCCCTCACCCAAAACCATGGCCTCATGACTCTCGGCTCGACCCTGAGCTTCTCTTAAATGGAGATAGTCGAAACGTTGTTGATCGGTATCGATATTGGACACGAGAAGCAATCATTGAAGATCTAGATGCAGTACGCCATCCATTCCATATAGCGATAGAGAATTGGGAGCATGATTTTAATATCGGTACTGTCGTAAGAAATGCAAATGCCTTTATGGCAAAAGCTGTCCACATTATCGGTAAGCGTCGATGGAATAGGCGAGGGGCGATGGTAACTGACAGATATCAACATGTTCACCATCACAGCACAGTAGAGGAATTCTCGGTATGGGCAAAGGCTGAAAACATAGCGATACTCGGAGTCGATAATATTGAGAATGCGGTTCCTATCGAAACCACGAAACTTCCAGAACAATGTGTTCTAGTATTTGGCCAAGAAGGACCCGGCCTAAGCGAAGATATGGTCAGCAGATGCGAACTTATATTAGAAATAACCCAATATGGATCTACAAGGTCAATCAATGCAGGAGTAGCAAGTGGGATAGCTATGTACGAATGGCTATCCCAAAATAGCCAGAGACCTTCCGCTTGAGCATTTATTCAAATGGAGGAAACGTTCCTTCCATATAAGCCTGCTCCTCGACCTTTTCTTTAATCCTCCAACCCGACTCAGTGCGTATACACGTATCGATGTACCATCCCCCAACTACGAAGATATGAAGTTGTTCACTAGCAGGGTCATAGACCCCCTCCTCGTTAACAGGAACTCCCATAGGGTTATAGAATATTGTCCGACACGTAGCAGTATCACCATCGATATCTACTAACGACTTTCCCACCATGTGCTGGGTCATTGGGAAAATAGCCAAGCTGTTCTGCAGCCACAGCTTGATAGTAGGATAATCTCCTTTTCCTTCCGGGCCTCCCGAACTTTCATAGTCTAAATGGGCATCTGCAGTGAAAACATTATCCAGTAGATCCCAGTCCTTGGAATCGATCGCTTCTACGTAAAGCGCCATTAGCTGCTCTATCTCAAGCCGGTCACTTATTTCGGTAATATCCATATTTGGCTCCTAAACAATACGACTATCTCGATCTCCCCAGTATTCATCTCGGAGAAGGCGTTTATAGAGTTTCCCAGTTGGATGCCTCGGAAGCTCATCTCGAAAATCGATACTTCTTGGGCATTTAACCTTTGCTAGTTGGTCATGGCAAAAAGCTAACAACTCTCGTTCCACCCCCTCGCTTGCTGACTCAGGGTCAATCAGCTGGACCACTGCCTTAACTTCTTCACCTAGGTCATCATTGGGAACTCCAAAAACGGCCACATCTAGAACCTTAGGGTGCATAGTAAGAACGTTCTCAGCTTCTTGAGGATAAATATTCACTCCTCCAGAGATAATCATGAATGCCTTCCGGTCAGTGAGGTAGAGATACCCATCCTCATCAAGTCGACCAATATCACCAAGAGTCGACCAGCCATTCGCAAGCCGCGCACCTTTCGTTTTCTCTGGGTCATTGTGGTATTCGAACGTGGAGTCGCTTTCAAAATAAACCGTTCCAATTTCCCCAGCTGGTAATTCATTCCCATCGTCATCGACGATATGCAGAATTCCCTGTATCGCACTTCCAACGGTCCCTTCGTGTTCAAGCCATTGTTGGCTGTTGCAATAACAGAAACCATTCCCTTCAGTTCCTGCATAGTATTCATGGATGATTGGACCCCACCAATCAATCATTTGCTTCTTTACAGGAATAGGGCATGGAGCTGCAGCATGAACAACTCCTTGAAGAGAAGTGACATCAGCTTCATCGCGCAATCTCTTTTCCAGTTTCAGCAGACGAACAAACATCGTGGGAACTACCTGAAGGAAAGAAATCTTGTACTTCTCTATACTCTCCAACATTTCCTCAGGACTGAATCTTGGCATTACGACTACAGTTCCACCAATCTTATGGATTCCTCTGCAGAACCTAAGTGGGGCTGCATGATAAAGCGGAGCAGGAGAAAGATAGTTGGTTTCTTGATTCGCTCCAAAAAGTACACTCATTAGAGTTGTAACTCCGTCAGATTCTCCCAACGATGTTCCAGGGAGGGGCACCTTCACCCCCTTCGGTCGCCCAGTTGTACCAGAGGAGTAGAGCATGTCAGCACCTTCGATCCTTGGGCCTACAGGATCAAGAGGCTGCTGTTCTAAGAGGTCCTCTAAAGAGTCAAATCCCTCAATATTTCCTCCGACGCTTAGCCGGAGTGAAACGTCAGGTATTTCTGCAGCAACCTCTTGTGCTTCAACCCCTTTGTAGGGGGAAGTGATAAATGCTCTTGCCCCACAGTCCTTAATAATGTATTCAATTTCCGGCGCAGTTAAACGAGAGCTGATAGCGGTGTAGTACAAACCGGCATAATGGGCACCCCAACAAATCGGTAAGAATTCGAGTCGATTCTCAAGACATAATGCAATATGGTCCCCAGTTTTGAAGCCAGCGTTCTGCAAGAGATTCGCTACCCTTTCAGCGTACGAGTGGAGCTCCTTGTACGTCATGGTCTCACCGGTGTCTGACATTACGAGGGCAAGCTTGTTCGGTTGACTTTCTGCATGAATGCCTGGATACATAATTTTTTTCCCTTAACTACGCTTTCTTTAAGTTGCTCAAAGTAATTACCAACATACCGTCAACACTCTGCCCAGCCCAATTACATCATTTAGACCGTAAAGGATTTTGGCCAATCATCTGGCCGAATTAATGCATCGGAGCCCCCATCAACAACAATTACTGAACCGCACAAAAAATCTGCTGCATCAGATAACATCATCTCGATCCACATAGCCACCACTTCTGGGGAGCCAAACTCCCCAACAGGGACAGGTAACGTCCTAATAGCATCTCCGAACTCTTCATCATCTAAACCTCCCTGAAGTAACGGGGTAAGAACCGCTCCGGGTGCGATAGCATTTAATCTGATCCCAGCTCCGGCCCACTTATCCGACGGGGCGGCCTGACGGACGAAATGAGCTACAGCTGTTTTCGAAGCAGCGTAGGCAATGGCCATTGAGACCATGCCAGAGTAGTTTTCAAGAATCCTATGAGATCTCTCTTCATCAAATTCGAGGCATGCGGCAACAAGATCCTCAGGAACATTTGGCGTAATTGTTGTTGAATTAGAAGAAACAGCTACCACTTTGGAAGTGAACTTCGAAGAGGTTAAAGCTACATGAAGTCCGTTGATTAGTTGAACCGTGCCTAGCCAGTTGATACAGATCATTTCTTTAGGGTCAAATGGCGGACCCACGCCTGCACAAGTGACGAGACCATCTAAAATTCCATTTGCCTGATCAAGAGTTTCCGATATGGCGCTCTCTCTTCCATTAGCGGTACTTAAGTCGGCTATCACATCCGCATTCTTAAGGTCAATTCCAATAACCTTGTCGCCATTAAGCTCCATAGATCGCCGTAAAGATGCGCCAATACCAGAGGCGCTACCTGTTATTGCAATAGTTCTTTGTTCTGTAGATGGCATATAGAAGTTTTAGACCATATGCACTGAATAAACAATCAGAGCAGAAAGAGTATTTTTGTCTGAAGTAGGCCACACTGGGAAAGTGGATGAAGAGAGCACACAAGGACCTTCCTCAGAAGTTCCAAGTAACTTGATTTCTCCGACAGGAGAAAGAAACCTATGGGAAGCGCTGTTCCCTCTATTTGCATTTATCGTTGTCAATCGTTTGTTTAGTTTGTTATGGGCAATCGTGGTAGCAACACTTTGGTCACTAAAAATCACCTTCCAGAGATACAGAAATGGTTACCCTATTGGCCGTTTTTTGCCGATAGTTACTATAGGGATCATTGCAAGAGGAGTCGTGGGGATCATCACCGATAGTGAAGCCGTGTATTTTGGCATCGGTATCGGAATTAAAGCGTCAGTCGGAGCAGTGCTCATTGTGTCCGCTCTCCTTAGAAAAAATCTATTGGCTATATACGCGCCGCTTCTCCTAGGTTTTCAGGAAGAAATAACATCCCAATTAGCCTATAGAACGGCAATGAACCATATAGCGGTCTTTATCGCCTGTGCGCAATTTGCAAGTTCAGCGTTTGATATTTGGTTATTTAACAATGCCTCGGTCGATGGTTACCTTCTTATCCGGTTTTTTGTAAACTGGCCCTTCACAACCATGGTAATAGTTGTATCTTTCTTCTATCTGAATCGCCGCTTGAGCGAAATTAACGGCTTTCCAGGAATCGCCAATCTCATGGAAGAAAAGCTCGGAAGTAAAGAGTCAGATAAGCAGCGGAAACAGAAGAAAAAAGAGAGTTGAAATCATATAAGTTTGAGGAGAGGCTGAATGGGCCAGAGTAATCTAGACGGATTTGGGATTTTGGTAACTGGGGGCGGGACAGGTATAGGTAAAGCTTGTGCCACTTCACTAGTTCTGAGCGGAGCTTCAGTAACAATCTGCGGGCGGACTGAGAAGACACTTCAAGAGACACAAGAACAAATAGGACTAGCCACCGGTAAAGAGGAGAGAATCCAATATCTAGTGTGTGACGTAACCCAAGAAGAACAGGTTAAACAGGTATTAGATGCTGCTTCACATTTTGGGAAAGGACTTAAAGGAGTTGTTGCTAATGCTGGTGGAGGCGGAGCTTTAGCCCCCTACCATCTTCAGAATCTTGAAGAGTTTACAAGAGTCCTTCACTTGAATGTTCTAGGAACAATGTTATGCATCAAACACTCAGTCCCGCACATGAAAAAAGCTGGAGGCGGATCATTTGTTGGGATGTCATCAATAGCTGGACATTTAACGCATCTTTGGTTTGGGGCATATCCTGTAGCAAAAGCTGGTGTAGAAGCGATGATTATGAATGCTGCCGATGAATTCGGACCATCCAACATCCGCTTTAACGCTGTGAGGCCAGGATTTATTGCAACAGAGATTATGGAAGGAATACCTAGGGAAAGCGCAACGTACAAATCCTATATAGACAATACGCCTTTAGGAGACGTTGGGGCGCCTGAAGACGTTGCATCTTTAGTGAAATTTCTGATCAGTAATGACTCACGATGGATCACAGGCCAATGCATCAACATCGATGGGGGGCATTCACTTCGTAGGGGGCCGGAGTTCACTGAATTTTTAATGGGACTCACCGATGAAGAGATCCTAGGAGACACTCAGAATTAGAGAAGCCAAATCAATTCCATGATTTCGCTAACGCTAAGTTTAACCCAAGTATCCCAGCGTTTTTAATTCTCTTTCTCGAGTCTCATAAGACATGAACTCAGCCCATAAACAAAAGAATTCGGCATTTCGACAGGGTCAGAGACCAATTTGATGCTAGCTATTCTTTCCAGGAAAATTTCGAAAAAAAGTTTTATCTCCAGTCGGGCCAACGATGCTCCTAAACAAAAATGTGTGCCAAATCCAAAAGCAATATGATGATTCGGATTTCTAGCGACATCTAGCTGTTCAGGGTTATCAAAATGCAGCGGGTCTCGGTTAGCCGACGAATACATAAGGACCACTTGCTGCCCCTTTCGAATAATCCGTCCACCAATTTCATAGTCTTCCGTGGCAACGCGGTACATGTTATGAATAGGGGTCACAAATCGGATAAATTCCTCGACCGCTATATCTAAATCAGATCCATTTTTCAAAAGAGCCCACTGATCAGGATGTTTTGTTAATTCAACTAGGCTTCTAGCTATAACTGTCCTTGTCGTCTCCGCACCACCATCAAGCAGCAGAAGGCAGTCGCTTATGATTTGATCTAAACCAAAGTCCGCTTGGTCTCTTAACCCATGATTTTCAGCTTCGATCCAAGTACTCATAATGTCATTACTGGGATTTATACGTTTCTCTTCATACAAGTCCGAACACGCCTGAACAAACTCAAACACGGCATTTGCCCCAGATTCAGTTGCGTATCTTGGGCCGCCACCAAGGGCGATCGTTTCTTCTGACCACCGTTGCAGCGCAGGCCAAAGCTCATCAGGAAACCCAAGTAGGTGACCGATCATCATCGCTGGTAGTGGTGCAGCCAACTCGCCGACAATATCAACAGGCCGATTCTCGCATGTGGCCTCGTCCAGTAACCGATGGACTGCCCCTTCAATATGTGGAGTCCACGAACCAACTGATCTAGGAGTGAACCGCCGAGAAACAAGCAACCTTCGTACACTATGCTCTGGGTCATCAAGGCCGATAATCGACCGGTCAGCAGGCATATTTGGACGGTACCCACCCTTATCCCTATCCGAGTTAATAAATACCTTCTTATTCTTTTCAATTTCGACTATGTCGTCATATCTAGAAATTCCCCAGAGCTCATTTGCTTCATCCCAATACGCGGGACTTTCAGACCTCATCCACTGATAAGCCGTATATGGATCATTCACATAAAATTCCCCATCCAATAGATCTATCGCCGTATCAGTCATGCCTGATACCGTAGCTCTTCAATCGACACTACGCCCGACGACCAGCGATATTCATTATGCATTAACAGATAGATTAATAAACCATCGTTAGTTCGGCCTCCGAAGAAGTAGAACGCGATACCGTAAATGTATGACCTTGAATATTGATATAGCGAAATATGGCCTCTTGCAATCAGTCGTTGACCATACAAACTATAAAAAATCCATCAGTCGATTCCGAGAAGCAGAAATTCTTCTACCTACCTTTGATCAACTTTCTGACCCTTCCTCAATTCCCGAAAAAATTCTCAATAAGTTGGAAGAGATAGACCCAAACGAAGCCCATCCTCTGAATCTCTTCAGAGTGCATTGGTACAATACGTTTCAGAGCCCTCGGCAGACAACGTTACCAGACCATATAGTGCTTCCCAAGGAACTAACTGGTGTCGACGCTCAAATCGTTCTTTTATTTGGGAACCGGTTTCCAATGATTAGTGCTCACAAAGTACTAGCAGCGTATTCATGTTTTTTGCCACGTGTTGTCAGTGGGCAATTCAACCCTGACACGCACAGAGCAGTGTGGCCTTCAACTGGTAATTACGCGCGAGGCGGAATAGCAATTTCAACTTTGTTACAAAGTCGAGGTGTCGCAGTACTTCCAGAGAACATGAGCCAAGAGAGATTCGACTGGTTGGATAAATGGGTCCTAGATCCATCAGATGTCATCAGGACCCCAGGTTCAGAAAGTAACGTCAAAGAGATCTATGATGCTTGTAATGAGCTCCAGAAAGATGAGACGAATTTCATTTTCAATCAGTTCTCAGAGTATGCAAACCACATAGGGCATTACAAAGTAACAGGACAAGCTATAGGTCATGTCTTTAAGGAAATGCAAACTGCTAATCCTAAACTTGAGTTAAAAGCATTCGTATCTGCTTCTGGTTCAGCTGGAACACTCGGAGCAGGAGACAGGTTAAAGGATGATTTCGGGGCAAAGATAGTTGCCGGAGAAGCATTAGAGTGCCCCACCATGCTCTATAACGGATATGGGGAACACAATATCCAAGGAATCGGAGACAAACATATACCTTTGATTCATAACGTCATGAATACTGACATAGTCGTAGGAGTTAGTGATCAGGCAACTGACAGGTTAAACCTAGTATTTACGACTGAGGAAGGTAAAAAATTCCTAATTGAAGAAATGGGAATAGATGCAGAAATTGCTATGAATCTCCGCCATTTTGGTTTCTCTTCGATCTGCAACATGACAGCTGCAATAAAGACGGCGAAAGCTCTAGACCTCAGCGAAAATGATGTTGTCATAACTGTTGCAACAGATGGCTCAGAGCTCTACGAAAGCGAGAAACTTCAACTGCTGCAAAGCGAATTCGATAATGATTTCAATATGGGTCATGCTAACGAAATAGCGTCTACATTTCTTAACGAAATTGACACCGAACACCTACTGCAACTGGATGAAATAGGACGTGAAAGAATTTTTAACCTAGGTTATTACACTTGGGTAGAGCAACAAGGGGTCAGCGTAGAAGACTTCGACGCACGACGCGATCAAAAATTTTGGGACTACCTCCACACCATGACGCCAGCGTGGGACACAATGGTAGAAGAGTTTAATGATCAGACAGGTGTGACGGTTTAGGTGCCTGAGCCAGTAAACGCTTCAGGCCAGTATTGGCTTCCTACACCCCCTAAGGCGACGTGGCCAAGATCTGAAGAAGAGGTATCGAATCCGTATATCAAATGGAGAAAGCTCTTATGGTCCTGGCACTATGCCATCGATAAAGGTTGGACCGACGAGGACTATATAGAGATAGTGTCCGGAATCGATAATGCAATTTCAGCTGTAGATGGATCCGGATTTCATATAACCCCAACCGGATCATGGGAAAATGTATCAGAAGCCCTTCCAGACTTTTGCCTCTGGAAGGACGAAACCAGCAATGTTGCTGGCTCCCATAAAGCAAGGCACTTGATGGGAGTGCTGATACATTTAGCTGTTGACGCTGCCGGAGCAGACCAAAGATTAGCGATATCTTCATGCGGGAACGCAGCAATAGGCGCAGCAACAGTTGCTCGAGCCGTCAGTAGGCCCATTGATGTCTTCATACCCACTTGGGCAAGTCAAAATATTGTGAGTCAGCTTGAGGACTTGGATGCGACAATCCACGTCTGCGATCGGAAATCGGGTGAAGTCGGTGATCCATGTATGAACCGTTTCCAAGAAGCAGTTGCAAAGGGTTCCTTACCCTTCAGCGTCCAAGCTTCTGAAAATATTTTGGCTTTGGATGGAGGTAGGACTCTGGGGTGGGAATTGGCAGAGGCGATCTCAAATACAGCAGTAGATTACGTCTTTATTCAAGTTGGTGGCGGTGCTCTCTTAACGAGCAGTGCGATAGGTTTGTTAGAGGCAAAGAAATTTGGAGTGCTCGATGAGGTCCCCAAAATGTGCGCTGTACAAACTGAAGGGTGCGCTCCTTTCGATAGGGCGTGGAAAGGGCTTCCGTTACATGCTCCAGTTGAAGAGAGGGTCGACTTTGCAATTTCTAATGCTGAACAGTTGATGACTCCTTGGGAGAAGCCAGAAAGTCTCGCTACTGGGATTCTTGACGATATAACCTACGATTGGATTGGTGTCGTAAAGGCACTATCCCATACAGGTGGTGAAAGTATCGTAGCTTCTGAGTATGAAATAGGTGAGGCCTATAATCTAGTTCGGGCTCTCGGGGTGAACGCTGAACCTACCGGATCTGCTGGAGTAGCCGGAGTAATCTCTGCACTAGAGTCAGGTTACCTACGTCGTTCAGATCGGGTGGCTATCTTATTAACTGGGGTCCTGCGCTAAAAGTTATTCGATTGTTGTTCGATCATTTCGAGCTAATGTCACCCATATTCTCCCTGGCGGGACCGCTAGCTCATTGCCGTCTTTGTCCAATAACGAGAACCACTCAGTGTCGGTTTCTCTTGACCAAGTTCCGGACACAACCTTTCCTTCTGCCAGTATCCATGCTGGTCCGCTTCCAGTAGTCATAGTTACCGGTACTACAGATCCGGATGAACAGCCATAGCAAGTCATATAGACGTCCATTTCAAGGACAATTAATGTATCTGCAGAAACCCGTTGGGCCTTTCCATCAGCATCTAAATAGTAATGGGGATTTCCTGTCGTATTCTTTTCGTAATAGTTAAGAACTGGGTTCCAATACCAGCTTGAGGAGAATTCGTATGGGTACGTCATTAGTATTTGTGTTGCTGGGATAGCATCTTCCGGCATTTCTCCAAAATTCCAAAGAGGATCAAGTGGTTCGTCATAATCTCCTCTGTCGTCTAATGACCGTAAAGCAGCCGTATCTCCATAGAGATTGTGAGGAGGGTAACGATCGTTTATCCGGAAAGTCCCTTCGGGCTCTAGAAAGTAACGAACTGATGAATTCCACGCAAGTTCATATACCCAATCTTGTCCGCCTGAATTAACGAATGATGCTGCAAAGGCGTTCTGGAGGGCGATGTCAGTTGGGCGCATCGAGCGAATCGGGCCTAGATAATCAACATCGGATGCTTGAAAGAAGGCAAGGTAACGGGTTAGCCCTTCAACCCAGATCTCAAAGATAAGATCTGCTTTCTGGAAACCGGACTGTGGGCGAGCTTCCAGATGGTTATCTACTTTTATCGCTAAGATCCTTCGGGTCAAACTTTCCTCAGAAACAGCTGTGCCGTTTAAAGGAGACCGGATAATTCCATCTCTTTCGTCCTGCTCGAACTGGGATAAGACCGGAGTTGGTGTTGGTACGGGTGTCGGCGTCGGCGTCGGTTCTGGCTCTAATGTCGGGGTCGCAGCTGGTGGGCTGGTCGGTGTTGGCTCAGTAGCTACTACTTCTTCCTCAGTCGCACCTCCGCTGCATGCAGACAAAGAGAGGGATGTGGCCATTAGAGAAAACGAAACCAGAACAAATAGGAATCTTTTTCCCCTCGGAGGAAAATTGAAAGAATTCGGCACTGACTGATAGTAGAGGAAATTCATATCTAACTGAAGTCATCAAGAGAATTTTTCAATCAGAAGCGGAGGTATTGAAATCCAGATATGTGGGGGTATCTGATTAGTAATAACTGAACACTTCATAATTCAAATTACTCATTAAATCCGATGTTCTGGTCGATGTATTCATTAGTGAAAATATCAGAAGGAGTTATTTCGTTGGTGTCGATTCCCGCTTTATCCATCAGGTCAATCACTTCCTGAATCCGGTTTTGGTCCATATCGCCAACGATGTCGTTGTTTCCGTTGCCTATGAGTCCTAATTCCCATTGTGTTTGCACGGAATATTCTGCGATCTCTTTGCCGTAAACCCAAAAGCTATTAAAAGACTCCACTACATCAACAATCAGCGCGTTTGTATTGTCAGGACTGGTACTGTAGCTGATTACAGCACGTTGGATTATCGGAACTAAAGATCTCAGGCATGAATCGAGAGAGCTTTTATCATCGGATCGTATTGCTAACGTCTGAGAATAAACTGGGAAACCTGCGTCATGAAGAAGCTGGTATTTGACCTCTTCGCCCCATTCTTCGTAGGTGTTTTTGTAGTTGAACGGTTCTGCAGAAGCGAATCCCTGTTGGGCTATTGACCCCTCATTAGCAATAAAATTCGCTGGAGAACCGTCGTATGAAGGGTCTACCTGACTCGAAGTCCATATTCCTTGTGCGATGAATACTTCTGAAAATACTTCTGGTCCAAATACGCTAATCGTGACATTCCTTTTGCCTAAGTCTTCAATGGATTCTACATCCGGATAGGTTTTTGGATCCCACATAATCATCTGAGGGTTTTTCTCAAGTGGTGCAACGACAGACAAAAGAGGAGCGCTTCCAAAGCGGGTGATTTGGCCTTCAGTGTTGGCATATCCCAAGGTGATATTTGTGTCCGTATACATGTGACTTGCAACAGGCGTAAATCCTATAGCTGGGCCACCAGTTCGCACCTCTAGTCCAATACCAGTGTCGGTATCCCCGTCGTGAAGGGTTCCTGCAACTCTACGATTCTCGTTATCAATCAGGTAGGTTCCATTTCCGAAAAGTTCATATGTTGCTCCGTACTCTGCCTCAGGAAACCAATCCGTTTGAATAATGATTGGATCCGGACAGGAGTCTAAGCCTTGCGGAGCTGCATCATTATCTCTAGTTTCTATGGAACTTTCTCCGCAGGCGAGTAGCCCACTAAAAGATAAAGGCACCATTGTGATCAGCAATAGTCTTATAAATGTTTCTTTTTTCATATGTCGTTCCCTCCGCTGGCATTACCCAGATCAGGTATAGGGTCAGTGGTGGAATGACCACTTTCTCAGCCTGGCGTTCCAAGCTCCCCGGTGGCTTTAGCTTAGTCGACAATTTCGAACGGATGCATAGTTTCTAGGTACCCTGAGACTAAAACGCTAACTACAGGTACTGCATTATTAGGATTCTTATTTTATTTATGAAATTAAGTCAGCCCTTTCTGACCATTTGCCGATTGCTTTGTTTTGGATCCAAGTGAATAGGAGAAAAACTGCAACGCCGAGAGCAGATGAAAGAATCACGGCAGTAAGTAGTTCTTCTCCTTGGAGCTCGCTTGAGAATCGTTTGATTAGTTGTCCGAGGCCGACTTCGCCTTTTCCAAAGAAAAAATCACCGACTATGGCACCAATTACAGAAAGCCCAGCAGAGATTCGTAAACCTGCGAAGATGGCAGGTAGTGCTGCAGGGAGCATAAGTTTTCTTAGTCTTGTTAGGCGGCTTGCGCTATGAAGGGTGAAAAGCGCGTGCATGTCTTTTTCAGCTGATTGCAAACCAAAGAGTGTGTTGACGATAATAGGGAATAGGGAGATAAGGATACACACCACAACTCTTGATGTTTGTCCGGACCCCCACCAAAACATGATTAGGGGCACAACAGCTAAAATCGGTATCGCTTGTAAAGTGACTAGATACGGGAACAGTGCCTTTTCTACTGCGACTGCTTGGCTCATTATCACGGCAAGTAGAAAACCGATCAAGATTGCAAAAAATAAACCAATACCCGCAACTTTTGTCGAAGACCATAAAGACTCGAGCATTCCAGCCAAACCATCTCTTCCGCCCCAATCTAGGAATCCGTTGGTAAGTACTTTGTGGGGAGGCTGAAGTAAGAACCTTCTGCTCTCGTCAAGAATACCGTATGAGATTAAGTACCAACCTGCAATAACTAAGGAACCGAATACGAAAGGAGGAAAGAAACTCGCACAAAACAATCTGAAACGAGAAGGAGTCTTCGACGACTTATGAAAGTCTCCCTCGGCACTGCGATATAGCTGCCTTGTCTCTTTAGTCATGACGGACTCCACGAAGAGCGTTTGAGACCTCTCTGCAAATCTTAGTAAAGCTCGGATCGAATCTTTGATTAGGAACCCGCGGGTAATCAAATGGGACATCAAATGCCGCAACTATTGTCCCAGGCCGTTCGGACATTACATAGACTTTCGTTGAAAGAAAAACCGCTTCGGAAATGGAGTGAGTGATGAAGAGGCTAGCGAAACCTTCCTTCTGAAATAGGATTTGGGTTTCGTCGTTGAGTTTTTCGCGCGTGATCTCATCAAGCGAGCCGAAAGGTTCATCAAATAAGAACATTTCCGGATGTAAAGTAAGAGTTCTCGCAAGTGAAGTTCGCATCTTCATTCCTCCTGAGAGGGCTTTTGGAAAGTGGTTCTCAAAACCGCTTAACCCTACAAGATTTATCGCTTCCTGTGCTCTCTCTCGTCTGTCTTCCTTAGGGATCTGGTGAAGTTCGCAAAGAAGTTCAACATTTCTCTTCACTGTTCTCCAAGGCAGGAGAGTGGGGTCTTGAAAAATATATCCCAAACTTATATCAGCTACTTCTACCGAACCAGACGAAGGTTTGAGTAAGCCCGAGGCAATATTAAGCAAAGTAGATTTTCCACACCCAGAAGGTCCGACCACAGAAATAAATTCGCTTGGAGCAACAGAGAACGAAACATCGCGTAAAGCTTCAGTTCCATCTGGGAATGTCATCCCAACTTCATCAAATGTCAGGCTCAAGGAAGAGATATCTGGCATCGTGAGTGCCTCCTTGGGATTTATGGCCTGTGATACTTTACATGCATAGGCGGGTAGTACCATCATTAACTTAACAAATGGAGAAAACCGTAAACAAATGCGAAAAGGTAAATAACTCTATGGGACGTTTCGAAGACAAAGTTGTTTTTCTTACCGGTGCTGCAACAGGTATTGGGGAGGCAACAGCAAAAAGGATGGCGAGCGAAGGTGCTTCTCTATACATGGTAGATGTAGCTAAGGATGAGTTAGAAGAAACAACTCGGGAATGCAGCGGCTTCGGGGTCGATGTTGTATCGCGTATATGCGATGTCTCAGAGGAATCTGAAGTTTTAAGCGCTGTTGGGGAGATGTTAAATCACTTTAGAAAAGTAGATGTCGTTGTAAATGTCGCAGGTATCCAGCTGTGGCACCATACGTCTAAGCATCCGACAAGTGACTTTGAGAGAACATTAGCTGTCAACCTTACAGGCACGTTTGTTGTTTGCCGAGAACTGATCCCAAGCCTTCTTGAGACAAAAGGTTCGATTGTAAATGTCTCATCGACAACGGCGCTGGCAGGTATCCCTTATTCCGTAGCGTATGCGGCATCAAAAGCTGGAGTCCTTACACTCACAAAGTCATTAGCAGTTGAATACGCTAAGCAAGGCTTACAAGTTAATTGCGTCAATCCTGGAGGTATTAAAACAGCGATGACGAAAATGCCGCCTATCGATGATATGGATATGGATTTGCTGCTTCGTCAAAACCCTCTTACGCCATTCGCCGAGCCAGAAGCGGTTGCTGGCCTTATAGCCTTTCTCGCTTCAGATGAAGGCCGCCACATTAACGGTGAGCATGTGAGAATCGACGGAGCTGCTTTAGCCTAACGGTGGGCCTATGAAGGTTTTAAACTAAGTTTCCATGATCGTTCCTCTACAAATATCTCAGATCGCTGACTTTCTGGAGTTAAGTGCTCCAGATAAGAAGAACCATGTAGCAATAGTTGGCGGGGGAGGGAAGACGACTATCCTCCATGCGCTTGGGGAACAGCTCCACGGGAGGACAATCTTGACCTGCACAACGAAGATGGGTTTTGACCAAAACAAGTTTCTACCCATCTACCTCAAACCAGATGATGAAACCATTGGGAATATTTCAATTGGTAACCCCGTCATGGTATGGGAGGAAATAGAAGGCCAGAAAGCCATAGGCGTAGATCCTTCTATGTGTGATCGTTGGTTTACTATCGTGGATAATGTTATTGTCGAAGCTGATGGATCTCGTAGGCTTCCTTTTAAGGCCCCCGCGGAGTTTGAGCCTGTTATTCCATCTTCCAGCACTCTAGTTATTTCCACTATCGGAGCAGACTCGCTCGATCAAGTGATTAGTGATTGTTGTCACCGACCCAATCTGGTCGCAGATTTGGCAGGATGCATGCCCTATGACCGATTGACGGCTGAAAGAGCATCAAGAGTGATCCTCCATTCAGAAGGACATAAAAAAGCTAAGCCACCTAATGCCGATTTTTGTGTTGCTATCACAAAAGTTGATAATGGGAATCAGCATAAGGTTGAAGTTCTTTCAAACCTCATTTGCTCTTCAGATCAAAATGCTAAGGTGATGGTGATTGCCTTTGAGTCAGCTGATTAGGTTATTTGAAGCCGGGAGTGAGCAAAACGGCCAGTTATCGCAAGACATCTGGAATGCTTCGTTTCAGAAATGTTCCATGCCCTGCATCTCCGACGAATTCTCTGTCCTTTACGACGTATCTTCCTCGACTTAAGACGCTAACGGCTTGACCAGTAACAGTGACACCTTCCCATGCGGAATGATCAACAGCCATATGATGTGTTTCCACCCCTAGTACATGCTCTTTTTTAGGATCGTAAATTACGACATCAGCATCTGCACCAGGCGCTAATACACCTTTCTTACCCTGAAGGCCAAAAAGGCGAGCAGGCGTAGTGGAGCATATCTCTACCCAGCGGTGCAGGCTAATTTCCCCTTGGAGAACCCCTTGGAACAGAAGATCTATTCTATGCTCAATGACGCCGAGTCCATTTGGAGCCTGTCGAAAATCATCGACCCCCAGCATCTTCTCAGCATCACAAAATGGGCAGTGATCTGTAGCAACAACGGACAGGTTGTCAGTTCTTAACCCTTTCCACAAGCTATCTTGATGCCCATCGGCTACTTCTCGAAGGGGAGGCGAGCATATGTGACGAACACCGTCCACCCCAGACTGATCAAGGTGCTCTTCAAGGCTGAGATACAGGTATTGAGGGCAAGTTTCGGCAAAAACGTTTCTTCCATTGTTACGAGCTCTTGCAACTTCGGCAAGGGCATTAGAAGAAGAAAGATGGACAATGTAGAGCGGGGACCCAGCGACTGAAGCAAGCTGTATCGCTCTGTGGGCGGCCTCTCCTTCTAGCTCTGGTGGCCTCGTGCGGCCATGCCAGACAGAGCCGGTTGCTCCTCGTTTGAAAGCTTGATCACGAAGGACATCAATTGCTATCCCATTTTCAGCGTGCATCATAATCATCGCACCAGTATCGGCTGCTAATTGCATTACCTGCAGGATTTGGCCATCGTCTGAATACCAAGAGTCAGGGTAAGCCATAAACAACTTGTAACTGCTGATTCCTTCATCGAGTAGATTCGATAGATCGATAAGCGATTGTTCGTTGACGTCACCTATAGAGAGGTGAAACCCGTAATCTATAGCGCATTGACCATATGCTTCTTCGAGTCGGCTCTCAATAGCATCGGGGATGGCAGTTCCTTTTATTTGTCCAGCAAAATCAATGACGGTGGTGGTCCCTCCCCAAGCAGCCGCAGATGTCCCAGTAGTAAAGGTGTCACTTGACGTAGCTTCAGGAGTCATAGGAAGTTGCAAGTGCACGTGAGCGTCGACCCCACCGGGTATGACGTACATTCCGGAAGCATCAATAACCTCGGTATCTCCGTTAAGTGCTGATAGCGCTACATCACTCTGAGGTGAAACAACTGCAGCAATTTTTTCATCTTCAATTATTACATTAGCTTCACCCATATGGTTCGCATTTATAATTGTCCCACCGGTGATTAACTTGACTTTCATTGTGCACCTTCTAATCCCATAATCGTTTCGACCGTTCCGCAAGCTCCCGATGCGCTGCATCGATATTTACTCCAAGTAATTCACCATCTTTCACTCGTTGCTCTCCAGCGACGAAGACATGTTTTGCTCGCCTGTCAGGGCCTAGAATAAGACCAGTGATTGGGTCGGTAATCCCTCCAAGGTCATTTCCTGGCCATACAACGAGATCCGCGGGGTTGCCAACATCTATTCCTCCAAGGCTTTCCTTTCCTAGGCACTTGGCTCCCCCCATAGTTCCCATGTTGAGAACGTCTTCGGGCATTAAGGCATCGGCTCGTTCTTCTCGTATTCGAGCTGTATACAGTGCTTGACGCATCTCTCCAAATAGTCCACCTACTTCATTGCTGGCAGCTCCGTCAACTCCTAATCCAACAGGGACATTATTTTCACGGAAATCAACTACCGGACATAAACCAGCAGCAATACGAGCATTGGACGAAGGACAATGGGCGATTCCGGTTCCTGCCTCGCCAAGTAATGAAATTTCATCAGCTGTTAAATGGATCCCATGTGCCAGCCAGACATCACTCCCAGCCCAACCCCAGTCAACTAATTGCATTACAGGTCGTTTTCCGAATCTCTCCAAGCAGTGTTCTTGTTCATCGATTGTCTCACATAGGTGTGTATGCATGCGAAGCCCGTGTTTTCTAGCAAGTTCTGCTGATTCGACCATGAGTTCAGTTGAAACTGAGAATGGGCTACAAGGGGCAACTACAACATTGACCATATCTCCGTCGTGGTGGTCGGCTATCACCCTCTCTGTCGAAGACAGAATATCATCGCGATCTTCCACGAGATTGTCGGGGGGAAGACCACCCGCTGACTGTCCTAAGTCCATTGATCCTCGGCTGAGAAAAAGCCGGATGCCGACTGCTTTTGCTGCTTCAACGATGACGTCGAAAACAGCATCGTCATTATTGGGAACGATGTAATGATGATCTGACGCTGTCGTGCATCCGGTTAGTGCAAGTTCACTTAAGCCCACTAGAGCGGCGGCATGAACATCTTCTGCACTCATACGGCCCCAAATTGGATAAAGGGTTGTGAGCCATTGGAACAGGTCACAGCCGGTAGCAAGACCCCGTGTCATCCACTGGTAGAGGTGATGGTGGGTGTTGATTAAACCGGAAGTGATTATGTCTCCGTCGATATTTATGACAACATCGTCAGGCATAGGAGATATGTTCCCGATCTCTGTGATATTGCCACCCTCAAATGCAATATCTCCTGGATATCGTGCCCCCTTAAGAAGTGTTCGTGCCATATATCAAAACTAGCGTAAAGGTCGCCTTTTCTCCGGTTATGTCCCTCCACCAGTACATTGGTTTGGTCCAGCAAAGACTCCAGTGACAGATGCAATGAGTGTTGAAGGTGAGTTTTCAACACCTCCATCAACACGGTAGACCACTAGCTCATATTCGGCTCCATTTGGGCCAAGCCATGGCCATTCACCTGAAGCCATTTCGGGCCAAAACTCAGTAGCTAGGAATTGAAGGTTGCTTACATTTATTGGTGGGACGGTCTGTGATTTCATTACAGTCTTTGTTCCCAGATCTGATTCAACAGTTAAATAAGCATTCCATGAATCTGGAGCTGAATATTCTCCTGAAAGGGACCAGCTAACCCAAATTCCCCTACAGGAAGTATCAGACACTGATGCTCGAGCTGGCCTTTCTGGTAAAGGTGTTGGCGTTGGCTGGAATGTTGGTGTCGGTTCAGCTGTCGGCGTTGGTTCTGGTGTGGGCGTTGGTTGTTCGGTAGTGAGTTCAGGACCTTCGAAGCAGTTGCCATCCCAGCCAGGTAGACGTGTATAAATAGTAATTTCAATGTCTCCTGATTCTGCTGTGCTGAGTTCTTCGCCGTACTCATCGCCTATGTCGCCGATCGGTCTCCAGCTGCCTTCGAATTCAGCCCAAACAGTACCGTCTGGAGCATACCATTCTTCAATTCCATCTCCATTTACGTCTACCCAACCCCAAGTTTGATCTTCGCAATGGCATTTCCCATTCCAACCTGGAAGATACTGATATGAGAGACGAGTTGAGTCTTCAGGAGCGTTGTACCACGTTCCATCTAGTTGTGGGAACCAAGCTCTGTTGAAGGGGTCAATCCAGACAAACTTTCCGTCCGCTTTTTCTTCCCAACCCCAAGGAGGGCACTCTTCACATTCTTCGTCATAACCTGGAAGCATAGAGGTAATTGCTATGCTCTCTTCTTCTCCTCCACCGGGAGGGAACCAATGTAAGCCATCTTCACCTGGGCCTGCAGTCCAGATTTGACCGTTAGGGGCATGCCATTCCCATTCCTCATCTTCATTTTGGGTCCAGCCCCATGGAGGGCATTCTTCGCAGTCTTCAGACCATCCAGGAAGGTCTCGATAGTCAGCGTAAGTTGTTCCACTGGAATCAGTTTCTTCTGAATCTTCGTCTTCGCTGCTATCGACAGGTACAGGTTCGAAAAGCATCCACCCTGATTCGGTCCAGTACCATCGGTATCCGTCAGGGTCAACCCAGGTGTATCCTAATAGCCCGAATAGATCCCATCCCCATTCTCCGTCTTCTGGGCATGGGGGGAAGCAGCCATCGTAACTCTTGTCATAGGGGCCACCATCGTCATACTCGTTGTCGTCGTAGTCCTCAGTGTCATCTTCCTCAATGGGAGTTATTTTGGGTTTCTCATTCGTAGTAATAGGTTTGATGACAACGTATGTGCTTAGGCGGACATTGTTGAAGGTATTGAGTACATACGCACTGGTTTTATACTTACCATTGTTGTCCTTCTCATAAGAAGACGTTCTATCGTCCTCTCCGTTGGGATTGTCGTTCTCGTTAGGGTCGTCTGGTTTGTCATTGTCGTTTGGATCATCAGGAGTTTCCTCTTCTGGGCAGGGAAAACACTCTTCGATATATCCTGGGACATCTGCCTCAGTGTCGTAGACATCCGAAGGGTCATCGATATTTTCCCATCCTGGTATGGCTGTTCTCCACACCCAGCTTCCTTCTTCGGTTTTGAGGACCCAATCATCATCAGCGTTCTTGTGAATTCCATATGGAGGATTTGGTTCAGGGCAGGCAGATTCTGGAATCTCTTCAGGTGGAGTTGGGGTTGGATCTTCCTCAGTTGTTGGGGTTGGATCCTCTCCCTCTTCGGGTTCATCCGGGACTAACAAGGGGTTTCCACATGCGCAGCGGGCGCGAGGGATTCCTTCATCATCAACTAGGACAGCAGTTCCGGCCTCAAGCACTGCTAGGAAGGGGATAGCCTCGCCATCCGCATATCCATGGTTCGTAACTAACGTGTTTTGTAAAAGAACAGCGGGGGTTAGTCCACGAATGAAGTCCTCTAGCTCTTCTGGAGTGATGCCTTGTACTTCAGCCCAAGCTGCTCCAATGTCTGGGTTCGCCTGCAGGAAGGCGATGAGTTTGTCAATGTCACAAGCATTTTCCCCAGTCCCACCATAAAGGCCAGTACTAGCTCCACTGACTTCTCCGCTTTCTAAACTGGCGGTTTCTAAGCTGATTGTGTAATTTGCAAACGAAGGTGTGAATGGGTCGGGACCTGATGAGTTTGCTGGTTGGAAAACATAATCCGTTTCGGGTGACAGGCTGAATGAAAGTTCAGATGCGGAATCGTCATCTCCGGTATTTGAAACCACAATGAGAGTAGTAACAAGGGCGATTATCGCTAGGATTGCGATCGCTACGCTGGCACGAACTCGTTTGTCTTGAAATAGGAGAGAGATGCGAGCGGTTAATAGATCTGATTTGGATGGTTGATTTTCTGGTGGCTGAGTCATGAGTCGAGATTACACGAAAAAAATATGTTTGAGAATAATGATTAAAGGCATTTCTTGTTATCCACTGGCTGCATGCGCTTTTAAATCGTCAAGACGCGCCCATTCAAGTGTCGCTATGTGCGTAGCTTCCAATATTACCTGCGGTGCTTTCCCTTCAAGGAAGGCTTCTTGCCACCGTGGAGCGCAAAGACACCATTGATCACCAGGTTCTAGACCTGTAAATCCGTATTCCGGCATAGGTGTAGACAGGTCATTACCTGCCTCTTTAGAGAACATTAGAAATTCTTCGGTCATGATCGCACACACAGTATGTACGCCCATATCTCCAGACCCTGTATCGCAGCATCCGTTTCTGTAGTAGCCCGTGAGGGGATCAAGGCTGCAGTCGACCAGATCTGTTCCCAATACGTTTTTTGCCATGTTTCTATCGTATATCTGTTGGGATTATAGGGAAAATCTTCAAGCTAAGGCGCCTGTGTTTGAAAGCAATTCATCGTTTTGGATTTCGCACCAGTCGAGAAATTCCTTTCGGAAGTTGCAAGACCGGTAGGTTGCTCTCTCAGGAGTTTGGTTTTGGCTTCCTCTGTATAGGGCCCAAAGTGCCGCCTGTCCTGACATTGTGGTTGATCCAGTGTGGGTATTCATTTTGTCTCCATTCTTGAACTTGGTTGTTCAATAGAGAGACGGCTTCATAGCTGTTTTCTTACACCCATAGCTCCGAGAATTACAACTTTAATATGGTTTATCTAAATCCTTATGAAGCATGGACTCTGCACCGAATAGGTACATTGAGAATGTATCAACTAATCAAATGAGAGCATTCGATGGCTACTGCGTTATTCTGGTTCAGAAAAGATCTTCGCCTAAACGACAATCCCGCATGGGCAGCGGCATGTGAAGCACACAAAGTCCTTCCTGTGTTTGTTCTAGAGCCTGAACTTATTGCAAGTGCTGGGCCATACCGAAGGGGTCGATTTTTTCAAAATCTTTCAGCTCTTATTGCAGAAGTTAAATCGCTCGGTGGCAGGTTACGCATCATTCAAGGGCCAGCGCAAGACATTCTTCCCCAGTACATACAGGAGAATAATGTTGACTGCATGTATTTTAATGCTGACACGTCACCCTTCAGCAGGAAGCGAGACGAGCGATTAGCCGAAAATATAACGCTTCCTATTCATACCTTTTGGGGAGGACTGGTGCATCCACCGGGAACTGTATTGACCCAGAAAGGGGAAATTTCTAAAGTCTTTACACCGTTTTACAAGAAGTGGGTCACACTCCCTGCTCCAGTATCACTTCCATATCCCCTGCCGGGTTTTGTCGATAGTCCAAAAAACGACCTGGAAGTAGCTCGAGATCTAATCCCAAGAACTTCTCAAGAAGGTTATGAGGGTGCTTCAGCGAGGTTTGAACAATTTCTCGAAAAAGTTGATGATTACCAAGAGTCTAGAAATTTTCCATCTGTGGATGGAACGTCGTTTCTCTCCTCTGATCTTCATTTCGGCACTATAGGTCCAAGAGAGATTCTCAATGGATTGTCCTCTAATAGCGAAGGGCATAGGCAATTTATTCGACAACTAGCTTGGCGTGACTGGTATGCCCACCTTCTTCATGTAAATCCGGAAGTTCCTCACAAGCCGGTTAATAAATCGTATGAAAATATTCGGTGGAGAGACGATCCAGAGGGGTTTGAGAGGTGGAAGGAAGGGGAAACGGGGTATCCCATCGTTGATGCAGGAATGAGGCAACTGTCTGCTACAGGATGGATGCATAACAGAGTTCGGATGATCACTGCCTCATTTCTTGTCAAGAACCTACTTATAGATTGGAGAGAAGGGGAGAGGTACTTCCGGAGGGTACTTATTGATGGCGATATTGCTCAAAATTGCGGGAATTGGCAATGGGTAGCTGGGACAGGTTTTGATGCTGCTCCGTACTTCCGAGTTTTTAATCCGGTACTTCAGTCTAAGAAGTTCGATCCTGAAGGAAGCTACATACGACGTTGGATTCCTGAGCTTGAAGCTATCTCAGGTTCTGCCATCCATTCACCTTGGGAATGCGATGAAACTACGTTGAGAAAGCACAATGTGGTCTTAGGTGAGAATTACCCTTTCCCTATTGTTGACCATGCAGAAGCTAGGGAGAGGGCATTGGCTGCATATAAAGCCTCCAGAGAATAACTTGCGTATTCTCTATTGCTCGGCTTCAGAATGTGAAATCTGCCACAAATTAAAACTCATTTAAGAATTCGGGCTAACTTCGCTCATTAGAACGCTACCGTTACATTTCTCTATGGCAGATCATGAACATATCACAGTTACTGGCTCGACAGGCTATGTCGGAGGTCGGTTGGTCCCTATACTTCTTCAGAACGGGTATCGAGTCCGCTGCGTTACTAGATCTGTTGGGTCTCTTCAAGACAGGGAATGGACCGGTGATATTGAAATAGTTGAGGCAGATCTTGAAGAGAAGAATGAAGTCTATGACGCGTTAAGGGGCTCAGACAGAGCTTTCTATCTTGTTCCTAGGGGAGTCCTTGGGCGCGCTTATTGGTATTTGCTACTTCCAGCTCACATTCTTATTTGGAGAAAGATGCTGCAAAATCTCGTGAAACTCGCTGAAAAGGGGCCGAGGGCATCGAATGCGCCTATTTGAAGATCTCTACGGCTTCCATCGGGTCTTGTAAATCGCCGAAATACCCAAGCGCATAAGATCCTCTGCTGTATCCGATAAGTTTTGCCAGATCTGGATCAATTGTTGCGGCTATCTCCGGAGGACACGCTAAATACTGATTTTCCTCTTGCCGAAGGAAACTGGCAGAGTAATCCACGTTCACTCCGGTTCGACTGGTATCCGTCACGTTCCTTCCTCCACCGTGATAAAGACTGCCGGTGTATAACAAAACAGACCCGCGTGACATTATTGCTGGGATAGTCTCATCAAAGTCCGGTTGAAGTTTATCTTCCCATAGGTGGCTACCAGGTATAACTCTCGTAGCTCCATTGTCTTCCGTAAAATCTGTTAGAGCCCACATTGTTGAAACTTCCACTTCCCAATCTCGAGGGAAAGGAAAGAAATCCCATGCCCACTGATCACGATGAATTGGTTGTGGGTCTGCCTTTGGGCCTATGTCAATGATTTGAGTCAGATGAATCTGCATACTAGACGCCGTTTGGCAGATCACATTCTTTGCAGCACCAACGACAGTAGGGTTGGATGCCAGCTGGTGGGATGAATGTGACCTTGATATCAGAGAACCGGTCCTTTTTGTTTTTGTACCGGTAAAGTTGTCAAGTCCGAAGGGTGTCACATGGATAAATGGTTCCAACTCTGACCCTACTTGATCCATGAGCTCATGGGGGGCTAACTGATCAATCACGGCGCAGCCAGCATCTCTTAAAGCTTGTGCTACATCCTCGCTAGAGGTTTCTCTTCCGAATCGTGGAAGCTCCATTTCGAATTTACCCCTAGGCATGGATGGGGGGAAGGCGGGTACCCCATCCTACTTCTGCTTCTAGTTGAGAGCTGATACTTAAGAGAAGATCTTCTCTTCCATATGCTGCTACCAGCTGAACTCCGACTGGAAGCCCTTCAGAGGTATTATTTATCGGTAATGAAATGGCAGGCTGGCCAGAAACATTAAAGAACGATGTGAAAGCAGCGTAAGGTATCGACCGCATCGAGTTACGCATTGGATCCTCAGGTGTGGAAGTTAAATCCCCGATTTTGGGAGGTGGTTGAAGAGTCGTAGGGGTAAGTAGTAGGTCCCACCCATCTTCCCACCATTTCGCTGCACCTCTTCGTGTATCAGCCATAGCTGCCTGTGCTTGCAGGACTTCTAACCCAGTTGTTTTCGCTCCGTATTCAGCCATCGCCCATGTCGCTAATTCGACGTCGTCTCTGGTTACTTCACGGCCCAACAACTGTTCCAAAGAGCGGAGGGTAAGATTTGCACCAGCCATCCAAACGGCACTGAAGCGAGCCCCGATCGACTGGTCGTCAAGTGTATTAGGATGGGACTCTTCAACTGTGTGCCCAAGTTTCTCTAAGATTTTGGCTGTATCGAGTGCTGACTGTCGACATTCCGGGTCGATCTCTAGCTCTTCTCTAGGTGACTCAGCCCAAATACCAATTCTGAGTTTCCCTGGATCCCTTCGTATAGCCTCAACGTATGGCAGGCCAATGGTAGGTGCTACAACGCCATCGCCGAGTGTCGGTATAGCAGAAGCATCTAGAATCGCTGCAGAATCCCTGACAGAACGCGAAACGACATGCTGGATTGAAAGGCCCCATTCGTCTTGAAATGGTCCCATCGGCACTCTTCCTCGACTTGGTTTTAAACCCACAAGCCCGCACATGGCTGCGGGGATACGTATGGAACCACCGCCATCGCTAGCATTTGCTGAAGGCACCATACCAGCAGCTACCGCTGCTGCCGCACCGCCACTTGAACCACCGGTTCCGTAATCTGTATTCCACGGATTACGGCACGGCCCATATGATTCTGGCTCTGTCGTCCCGACCAGTCCAAATTCCGGAGTGTTTGTTCTTCCGACAACGATAAATCCGGCTTCACGGTATCTCCTAGCCAGATCTGATTCGATAGGTGAGATGTAATTGATTTCCTTAAGCGCCTTGTTTCCTAGATGCATTGGTTCGTTAGCACTCGAAGTGCGAAGATCCTTTAAGAGGAAAGGAACTCCCCGAAATGGGCCATCTGGGATTTCTCCTGCAGCATCATCTAAAGCTCTCTCAAACCTTCTTGTGACAACAGCGTTCAATTCACCATCGAGTGCTTCAATTCTATCGATCGAAGCTTGAACAGCTTCAGCAGGAGATATCTCACCTTCACGTATTTTTGAAGCTAATCCAATAGTATCTAACTTGCTTAACTCATGATCATTAGTTCCCATGTGAGGGAACTTAGCCGAAGTCATGATTTTGCGCTAAGTAGCTTTCAGGATTCTTTATGGATTCCAATCAGTGAACGTATCGATCATAAGTTCCACGTCAGGCCCTAACGGGTAAAGAATAGGAGTAGTGCATCCAGCATCAATATACTCTTTGACCTTTTCCTTTGCTTCCTGCGGAGTCCCAGAAGCGGTGCATCTTTGGACGACATCATCAGGTACAAGCTTTGATGCAGCGACAACTTCTTCATGAGTCGCAGGCCACGTTAACACCTGATGGATCTCATTAAGTAAATCATCAGATACGCCGCTCGCTGCCATAATATGCGGTTGTTGCCCTAGGTACTGGGTTAGAAGTAATCGCGCCCCATCTAAAGCGGCTTGCCGGTCCTCATCCACAGAGCAGACGATTAATTGAGGGCGGTCAATAGCCTCAAGGGTCCGCCCAACAGATTCCGCACCGATTTGCAGAGCCTCCATAGCGCGAAGATTATACGCAGGTTCGACCATATAGTTCAGGACGACGCCATCAGCGATTTTCCCAGTCAATTCCATCATCTTCATTCCTGTAGCGCCTATATAGATAGGAACGTCTTTTCTTCGCCGCTCCTGATGGACATAATCAAGTTCCACTCCATCCAAATGGACAAAATCACCTTCATATGTCACGGGCCCATCACATTGTAAGAGTGCACGAACAGACTCCACTACTTCTCTCATGACTCGCAAAGGTCGCTTCCGCTCAATCCCTACTTTTGCAGCAAGGGGATCCCACCAAGCCCCGATACCTAGAATAATTCGACCCGGCGCTAGATCATCAAGAGTTGAGAAGGTTGATGCTATCCGAGCCGGATTCCTAGTCCAGCAGTCTATAACTCCACTTCCTATTTTGATGCTCTCGGTGCTAGCAGCAAAAGCTGCCATAGGGACACAACATTCTCGCACGAGTCTAGAGTCAGCTTGCCATACTGCATCGAAGTTATGATCTTCCGCATATTTCGCGAATCTCATAGCATCCTGAATTGAGTGTGCATCTTGAAGGTATATGGCTACTGGTTGTGTCATGGTAAATTATCAATCTTCTTAAATAATCTGGTCGCAGCTTCCCTTGCTTTCGATCGAACTTCATCGGCGTCAACTGTCATCACAATTCCATCTTTCATTACTTCTTCCCCTGCGATCACAATATCTCTTGGCTTAACTCCTAGTGAGAATGCTAGATGCCAAGGATCTATCTCGGGATATGACCATGTCACTACGTCCTGTTGGCTCTCCGGGAAAAGTCTCGCATTTACCTCTAGCATTTCCCAAACGGTCTCAGGGGACTCGGTTATATCTTCCTCTCGTAGCCGAACATAACCAATGCGGAACTCGTCAAACATATCAGCACCTATCCCATCAGTCCCTAAACCAACCGGGTTTTTGAAACGTTTAGGCGCAGCATACCCCACCGAATTGTTCATATTTGACCGAGGATTGTGAATAATGGTTCCCTGAATGTCGTGGTCATCCTCTAGGAAGACTCCATGAGCGAGGATCCAATTGTCATGGGAGAGACTATGGAGCCGATCAGAAGCAGATACGTCTATTTCTCCTTCAGCAACATGAGTATGTACCCCTACGTTAAACTCTTGGGCTAATGAAGCTGCATTTTCGATGGTCTCGTCTGAACAGGTAAATGCCGCGTGAAGACCTACCATCCCTCTCCCTCCCTCGCTAAGAAAACGACGATTCTCTTCGAGGCCTTTCCTTGCCCCCTCAGTCATGGAGATCGGAGGATAATTTGATGAGGGATGCCGGTCAGTTACGCCATAACAAGTATTGACCCGGACTCCGACTTCGGCACAAGCATCAGCAATGACAGAAAGAGAGCCTTCAATTGCATTGGGTGACTCGTGATGGTCGATGATACAAGTGGTCCCAGTTTCAAGTGCCTCTAAAGCACCAAGTTTCGCCGACCAGAAAATTGTATCTAAGTCGAGAGCCTGATCTAGTTTCCACCATACTGATTCAAGAACATTCAAGAATGAAAGAGGAGGATCTGCCGGACCAGGCATTCCTCTAGCAAGAGAGGAGTAAAGATGGTGGTGAGCACAAACCATGCCATGGGTCTGGTTTATGGCTAAATCCACGCATCAGACCTTTCACGATTCGCTATGTTCTGAATAGGGAGTTCTGTGCGCCATTGTCCGTCGTAGGAGAAGAATGCCGCAGCGACTGCTCCCGCAGTAGGTACTAGCCCTATTTCACCCACTCCTTTAATCCCGTATGGCGAATTAGGTTCAGGTGACTCCACAAGAATAACATCTACAGGTGGCATGTCTTTAGGGCGTATGACACCAAGACTCTTCAAGGTAGTATTTTTCGGCCGCCCCGTCTCGTCACAAGGGAAGCCCTCAGAGAGCGCGTACCCTAATCCCATATGAACCGCACCTTCGATCTGGCCTTCGCACAGCATTGGGTTTACGGCCTTTCCTACATCGTGAGCCGCAATAACCCTCTCAATATCCCCTGATTCAGGGTCTAATATGACTACTTGAGCGGCATATCCAAATGTTGAATGAATAATAGGATTTTCCACATTTTCGGATAGGGCATTTGTCCAATCCACTCGGTATTCGCCTTCGTAATCAATACCAATTTCGCGTCCACCTTCGATAGCCTTCTGACACGCGTCACGAACTGCTCCAGCCCCCATCAGCGTCCCTCTACTACCAGTTGTTTGTCCAGCACCCAGCTCTCGAGTGGTATCAACTATCACATCAATAGATGAAGCAGAGACCCCAAGTTCTTCTATAGCAACTTGTGCAGCAACGGTATGTGCGCCTTGCCCCATTTCGGTCCAACAGTGCCGAACTTGGACTCTTCCATCTTCGCAGAAACGGATTACAGCTTTAGCGACCTCTTTAAATCCATTTCCTAATCCTGAATTCTTCAAACCAAGCCCGATTCCTATGGCTTTTCCATTAGAGGCGGCCGTGTCGTAGGCGTCCTTTACCGCGTTTAGGCAAGCTCTGGCCCCTAAGGATCCTTCGTCCATGATTTGTCCCGGACCCCACATTGAGCCAGAAGTGATTACGTTCCGATTTCTTATTTCCCATCCTGAGATACCGACAAGATCAGCAAGCCTATCCATTACCCCTTCCATGGCAAACTGAGCTTGATTCGCACCAAATCCCCTAAAGGCTCCGCAAACAGAATTATTTGTTCTAGCAGCAATTGCTTCGACTTCGATGTTGGGGACTACATACGGACCGCTTGCATGCCCTGCAGCGCGTTCGAGGACCTTCATGCCTACTGATGCATAAGGACCTGAATCGCCAACCATATGGACGGAAAGGGCCTGTAATTCTCCGTCCTTGTTACATCCCGCTTTGTAGTGCAGCTTTATTGGGTGCCGCTTGCTATGAATCAACAGTGACTCTTCGCGAGATAGGGTTGTCTTAACAGGTTTTTGCAATAGCCATGCAGCAAGGGCTGTCTGCGCCTGATTAGACATATCTTCTTTCCCACCGAATGCGCCTCCGTTTGAAACGAGTTCTACGGTAACTTCTGAGGGGTCTATCCCCAGTACACGTGCTATGTCATTTCTGTCATCCCAGATTCCTTGACCCCCGCTATAGACATAGAGGTTTCCTGCATTATCAAATGTTGCTAACGTCGACTCTGGTTCGACAAACGCATGATCAACTCTTTGGGTTTGGAATGTTTCGGATACTACATGGGCACAATCGTTAAATGAACCCGCTGGATCACCGCGCGTATAACTTGATGTGGAGAGAATGTTTCCTTCTAACCCCCAAACAGCATTTTCATCAGAGTCAATCGCTTTAATTGGATCTGTAATTACTGGTAATTCTTTATAGGTGATGTCTACTAATTCCGCAGCTTTTCTGGCAGTGGTTCTATCGGTTGCTACAACAAGGGCAAGCACATCACCCAAATAACTGGTCCTGCCTCCGACTGGGATAAAGACCGGCCAGTCTTTATGGATTAAGCCCACACGGAGGTCTCCAGGTACATCCGAAGCGGTTACTACACGAACGACACCCTTGAGGGATTCTGCGGCTGATGTATCAATCGATATTATTTCGGCTCGGGCATGCTCAGAAAGTTTGAACGCTCCGTGGAGAAGCCCGTCAGGCTGCATGTCATCGATGAAAGGCCTTCTACCAGTGGCTAGATCTTCGGCTTCGTATTTCCATCCGCTAGACCCTATTCCCTCGAGCGGTGTGGCCGCAGGAATATTGTCTTTTGCTAATGCTTCCATAGCATCCAGTATTTTTATGTATCCGGTGCAGCGGCATAGATGGGCACCCAGATGTCGAGCAGCGTACTCGCGCTCAAGTTTGTCGCCTTTCTTATCTATCAGCACTTTGGTTCGAATCATGATTCCTGGTGTGCAGAAGCCGCACTGAAGGGCCCCGCATGCAGCAAAAGCTGCACCCATTCTGTCTAGCTCTTCTGGATCTATTCCTTCAAGAGTTTGTATTTTCGCATCTTCTGCGCGCTCTACGGAAAGTTGGCAAGATATTCGGGCTTTATCGTTCATTATTACTGTGCAACACCCGCATTGGCCACTGGGCGAACAACCGTCTTTTGGAGAAATAATTCCGAGTTCATCCCTTAGGGCTGCAAGTAAGTGGGGGTGGTCACCTGTCACAGTCACCTTTTCTCCATTTAGCTCAAAGGATGTCATGAACCCCCCTCTCTTTCCGCAGGCATTATTTTACCCTTTTGACTGGCGATAGGGCTGTATGTATCAGGTCTTCGATATCGGTCAAAGTCAAACACCGTGTTTTTATAGTTGTCGCAGAGGTCCAAGTCAATATCTGCGATAATTAGCTCATCATCTGAAGTTGAAGCTGAAGAGATAATTTCTCCAGTTGGGGAAATAATGCAACTCTCTGCAAGAGATTCAACTCCTTCTTCCAGCCCACCTTTTGCTACTCCAACTACAAAGCAACCGTTTTGATAAGCACCTGACTGCATTACGAGATGGTTATGGAAACCTGCCAAATCATTTTGTGATGGGTCGGGGTCATAATGAAGTGGAGTGTTGTATCCGATCAAAATTAGTTCTGCGCCGCCTAATGCAAGGCAGCGATAAGTTTCTGGCCAGCGACGGTCGTTGCAGATCGCCATTCCAACTATCCCCTCAAAGGCATTCCATGTTGGAAAGGTAGCACCTGCCTCAAAGTATCTTCGCTCAAGGTGCTGAAACTCTCTCCAAGGCTCGTGCTCTTCATGACCGGGAAGGTGAACTTTACGATATTTTCCGACTATGCCTCCATCGCGTTCAACGAGAATTTGAGTGTTGTATCTATGCCCATCGGGAGTGAGCTCTGCATAGCCAAGGCAGAATCCGATGCCGAAGCTCTTTGCGGCGTCAAATAGTCTTTGAGTTTCCGAGCTTGGCATTTCTGTTTCGAAGAAGCAATCTATTGCTGACTCCTCCTCGAAATACCACCTCGGGAAAAAAGTTGTTAAGGCTAATTCTGGATAGACAATAAGGTCAACATCAGACTTAGCGGCTTTTTCAAGCAGTAATAGAAGGCGGTCCACTACAGATTCTCGAGAGTCATCTTTCGATATTGGACCTAATTGTCCAGCTGCTACGCGAAGTGAGCGACCACTCATGAATTGACCTCTGCAGCATCGATTATCATATGTAGAAGCACGTTTGCTCCTGCTGTGATTTCTTCAGGCGAACTGTATTCTGCTGGGTTGTGGGATAACCCTTCTTTACTTGGAATAAAGATCATGGCTGAAGGACAAACTCTTGCAAGCATTTGAGCGTCATGTCCTGCTCCTGAGGTGATCCTTCGGGTTGTGTATCCCAAATTTTCTGCAGTTGAGATGACTTGATCCACAAGTTGTTGATTGAATTCAACCGGCTCGAATCTAGCTAGTGATTTATTGGTTATCTCTACACCTTCTTGAAATGCAATTTGATCACAAAAAGCTGCCAAATAATCTTCTGCTTCACGAAGCATTTGTTCTGATGTATTCCGAAGATCTACGGTCATCGACGCTTTTGACGCAACAACGTTCACTAGATTTGGGATAAGGTCGATTTTTCCAACGGTTCCGACTTGTGTGCCACCTATTTTATTTGAAATCTCCCGAATATATGTTGAGATTCTCCCAGCAACATATCCTGCATCTTTACGCATTTCCATTGGAGTAGTTCCAGCATGGTTCGATTGACCTTCGATTATTACTTCTGTCCAACTAATACCCTGAACATTCTCAACGGCGCCTATGTCGATTCCCTCGTTTTCAAGGACAGGCCCTTGCTCAATATGGAGCTCCAGAAATATTTTCGGGGCGATACCTGGGCATGGGGATGTCCCGTTGTATCCGATGTCCTCGAGTTCACAACTGAGCCTTTTCCCGTCGACGGAAGTAGTCATTAAAGCGGTTTCTAGGTCTAGTCCTCCAACATAGACGAGACTTCCCAGCATGTCTGGGGCAAATCGGGCGCCCTCCTCCCCAGTGAAGAAACTTACAGCTATTGGGTGTTTAGTGGAAATATTCTGTTCCCTGATGACTTGGATAATCTCCAGACCTGCGAGTACTCCTAAATTTCCGTCAAATCTTCCGCCAGATCGAACTGTATCAATATGGCTTCCAGTCATTACCGGCAGCAGGGAGCGATCGGTATCTGGCCCATGCCATAGCCCCACCACGTTGCCAATAGCGTCTATCGAAACTTCCATTTCAAGCTGCCGCATCCACGAAACGACTAGATCTCTAGCAAGGCCATCTTCTTTCGTTAGGGCAAGTCGACTACTTCCTAGGGTTTCTGGGATAGCGCCTATCTGCGCCAACTCATCCAGTCGCCCCCAAAGCCGGTTTCCATCTATGCGTAATTGCCCCACTATAAAAGTCTACATTTTGCTTGACGAGTTCCCTTACATTTACGCTGTGTGGGTCGGTTATTCTAGAGCGATATCCTCTGGCCGAACCGGTACTCGTCGAAGATCTAAGCCAGTAGCGTCTCTGATCGCAGCTACTACTGCTGGGGTAGAAGAAATCGTAGGTGGCTCACCGATCCCTTTTGCACCAAAAGGGGCGCCCGGTTCGGGCTCTTCAATTAGTGAGGCTATTTCAATTGGGGGAGTATCTAGTGCGGTGGGTAGAAGGTAGTCGGTAAAATTTGCGTTCTGGATTACACCATTTTTCATAACCAGTTCCTCAAGAACTGCTAACCCCAGCCCCTGAGTTATACCGCCTTCAATCTGGCCGACTGCTTGAATCGGATTTAGTATGCGGCCAACATCCTGAGATGTAGCGATTTCTACTACTCGAACTAAGCCGAGCTCCTGGTCTACGTCGACTACTGCGCGGTGAGCGGCGAAAGCAAAAGAAACGTGTGCGTTGCCTTGACCTTTTTCATCCAGAGGGAATGTAGGGGCGTGCCGATGTACGACTTTCTCCTGAAACGATCTTCCTCGTAGGGCTTCCGCTATAGGTATTGTTTTCGTTCCATCTTCTGATACGAGTGCGCCATCCAAGTTTTCATATTTTACGCCTTCCTCTTCGGCGATTTGTTCGATGAGATTTACTACGACAGCTTCGCATGCCTTTAGCACTGCGCCTCCTGACATCCAAGTTTGCCTGCTCGCTGAAGTTGAACCAGCTGAACCAATAGAGGTATCAGCTGGTATGACAGTGATATCTGAAACTCCCAGAACTTCTTCAGCTATTTGATGCACTAAGGTCACAAATCCTTGGCCTACTTCAACGCATGCAGTGTGGATAGCTACTGATCCATCGTTGACTTCACATAGCGCTTCAGAAGAGTCATCAAAACCCTCGGCAAACATGAGATTTTTTATGGAAACAGCAAATCCAACTCCTCGTTTCACATGTTTTTGATCTGTGGTTCTTCCAGTTCCACCTGGTCTCGCAAGAAGGTCATTTATGGCAGGTTCTGGCATAGGGTGATCAGCAAGAGAAGAGATCACCTCCTTAACCGGAGCAGCTCCAGTAATCTTTTGTCCGGTGATGATCTGATCGCCTGGCTCTAAAGCATTCTTCAATCTGAGTTCGACGGGGTCGATATCTAGAGCCGAAGCTATCTTGTCCATTTGGGCTTCAATAGCAAAACATGTTTGAACGTTTCCAAAGCCTCGCATTGCTCCACATGGTGGGTTATTTGTTCGGACCCCCCATCCTTCTATTTGAGCGTTATCAACCTTGTAAGGCCCAGTCGAGAAACAGCACGCATTGGCCAATACGGCTGACGTAGTCGAGGCATAGGCTCCTCCATCAAGAATAATCTTTCCTTCCACCTTCACAAGAAGACCATCTTTATTCGCATGGTGGCGATACCAAATTTTAGCTGGGTGACGATGAACGTGGCCCAAGAATGATTCATTCCGGTCGTAGATCATCTTAACTGGCCGTCCGGTATGAAGGGCAAGCATGCATAGGTGAACATGCATACTTACATCTTCTCTTCCGCCGAAAGCTCCCCCAACACCAGCTAAAGTAAGCCGGACCATATCTTCTGGAAGGTTAAGAGCCTCTATAATTTGATTCTGGTCAGAATGAAGCCACTGCGTAGAGATGTATAGATCTACGCTTCCATCAGGCGAAGGAACAGCCATACCTGACTCCGTACCCATAAAAGCTTGATCTTGCATTCCAACCTCATATGTCCCTTCGACTGTCACATCTCCGGATGATGTTGGATCGCCATAATCTATTACTAGGTGGCGTATTACGTTTCCTTCAGGATGAATAGGGTCGGCTGTCACCGCACTTTCAGCATCAACTAGGGGATTGAGGACTTCAAAATCCACGTGGATTCTACTGATGGCGTCAGCTGCTATTTCTGGATGCTCTGCGGCGACAAGGGCTATAGGTTCGCCAGCATAACGGACGATATCATCTGCCAGAACAGGCTGATCGGGATGTTCCAGCCCAAAAAGATTTTTCCCAGGAACGTCACTAGCGGTAAGGATTGCATGGACACCTGAAATAGCTAGTGCTTCGGAGTAGTCAATGTTGCGGATGCGTGCAGATGGGTGGGGGGACCGCAATGTTTTCCCCCACAGCATGTTGTGTGAGCTTAGGTCACTTGAAAAGGAGAATTCGCCAGTAGCTTTCGGTACCGCATCCGGCCTTTGAGAAGAGACCCCAACTCCAGACCTTGCCCCTACTTTGTAGGTCTCAGTTGCCGTCATCAGCAGTCCCTTGCGTATCAGTGGATGCTTTCGATGCGATGCGAACAGCTTCAACGATTCTTCCATAGCCGGTACATCGGCAGAGGTTTCCGGATATAGCTTCTCTGATCTCTAGTTCTGTCGGTTCAGCGTTGTCATCGAGGAAATCCTCGATTGTAACTAAGAGGCCCGGAGTGCAAAAGCCACATTGGATAGCTCCGGCGTCGACAAATGCTTGTTGAATAACTGAAAGCGAACCTTCAGGGGCAAGGGATTCAATAGTTTTGATATCTCTTCCAATAGCGCTTCCGGTAAGAACAAGACATGCACATACAAGGGCTTTATCGAGCAGAATTGAACAGGAACCGCATTCGCCTTGTTCACAGGCATTTTTTGATCCATATAGTCCTAGCTGTTCCCTGAGAGTGTATAAAAGACTCTCTCCGAGCCAGGAATCATCGATTGTGAACTTCGTCCCGTTAACATTTAGGTGATCCTGTGTAACTTTAGACACTAGGGCTCCTTTCAGAAAAAATACGCGTTAGCGCCCTTTGAGCGAGTACACCAATACTGTGACGACGATACGCAGCTATGCTCCGGTGGTCGTCAATCGGTCTACTTGCTTCGGAGACAAGCTCTTTGAAGTGGTCTAATCCAGAGGGATCTACTTGCATACTCTCCCAGTTGAGAAAATCCTTAATAAATTCCTCAGCCTGTCTGGCCCGGGTAGGTCTGGGATTAACGGCTCCAAGGCCAATCCCAACTGATTGTGTTTTTGGGTAGGTGATCAATGCAAGCGAGGTTACAGAAATGACCATTGCACTTCTCGAACCAACCTTAAGAAACTCTTGTGGACTTTCTAACACAGGAACTCGAACAGATTCGATAAACTCTCCCTGACCTAAAGATGTCTGTTTTACCCCGACGATTAGGTCATCTAAAGAAATCTCTCTCTTGCCTTCAGAGCTTCTTAGCGAAACTTCTGCCCCCAACGCAGAGAGAACAGGTATCATGTCGCCGGCAGGTGAGGCTGTACCTATATTCCCTCCTATTGTTCCGGCATTTCGTATCTGTGGTGACCCAACTGTTCGTGCTGCTTGGGCTAAAGCTGGGACAAGTGTAGCGAGAGGGCCCCGTTCAATTTCCCGATAGGTCACACAAGAGCCGATTACCACAGAATCGCCATCATGGTGCCAATTTCGTAGCTCAGGAACCCGATCAATTGCGATCACACTCGACGGTGATCTATGCCTGTAGTTTACCTCAACCATGAAATCAGTACCCCCAGCAAGCAGCTGCCGGCTATTGTCTTGGCCAAGCAATTCACAGATTTCTTCTGCCGATGAAGCTATAAGTACTTCCATAATCATTTAATCGTAGCGAAAAGACGAAAAAGCCGTAACGATAGACCCCCCGATTATTTAAAGTTTTAGAATTTTTAAGCGTCTAGGACAATGGCCCGACCATCAGAAGGTTCCATTATCGGATCATCAGATGACCATGGGAAATTAATCCATTGGTCTGTCCGCTTCCACACATATTCACATTTGATAATGGAAGGGCTTTTTTCGTATAGGACAGCGCTACGTACTTCTGCAACTTCGTTTTTGCAAAATTCGTATACGTACGCAAGAGTTGCGCCAGTATCAGCCACATCATCGGCAATAAGAACTCGAGCGTTTCGGAGATCAATAGAGTCAAGGTAGGGCGGTAGGGCGACGGGTACTTCCAGACGTTCATCAACTCCGGTGTAGTATTCAACGTTCATTACATATAGGTTCTTAACCGAGAGGGCATAGCCAAGAGAACCAGCTACGAAAAGCCCACCACGTGCAATAGCTAAAATAATATCAGGCTGGTAGCTATCATCAGCTACGATCTGGGCAAGCTCACGCGCCGCTATACCGTACGACTGCCACTCAAGTATTTCGCGTTCTTCAGACATTTTCCCTCCAGTCAGTAACCTAAACCCTATACCTTCCAGCGCTTCTAAGGATTAATACCAAATAGAAGTAGGGGAAAGTCAAAGGGTCTCAGAGTAGGTCTCTTTAGAACGACTCAATAGAATGTAAATAGCAGACCTCTTTGCCCGTGAATGCCGGCATAGGGCTCGACGCTAGGAGAAATATGAAAATCTTAATTGCGGACAAATTAGGTTCTACAGCAAAGCTTGCACTCGAAGATATCGGACACGAAGTACAAGAAAGCCCAGATATAACTTCCGAAGAACTCAAAGACTGTATAAAGGGTATCGAAGTTCTGGTGGTGAGAAGCACCAAAGTTACAGCTAATGCCCTAAAGGCTGCGGACCGGTTATCACTAATAGTTCGGGCGGGAGCAGGGGTTGACAATATCGACGTTATCGCAGCTTCAGAGTTGGGTATTCACGTGTGTAACGTGCCGGGGAAAAATGCTGCGGCAGTAGCGGAATTAACCTTTGCCCTTCTACTAGCGATAGACCGCCATATCGTTGACGCAGCTGTGGATTTACGGAAGGGAACTTGGAATAAAAAGAAATATTCGATTGCAGATGGGATTATGGGGAAGACCATCGGAATCATTGGACTTGGAGGCATTGGATTAAGTGTTGCTGAACGAGCAAAAGCATTCGGATTAAACGTGATAGGCCAGAGAAAGAATGGGCGTTTACCTCAAGTCGAACAACGCATTCGACAAATCGGAATCCGTCTAACCGATACTCTTGAAGACCTTGTAGCGCATAGTGATGTTGTATCTATCAATGTCCCATTTACTGAGCAAACTGTGAAATTGGTAGATAAAGCATTGCTTAGGTCATTTAAAGATGGAGCCATCTTAATTAACACCAGTAGGGGTGAAATTATCGATGAGCCTGCACTTATTCAAGCAATGGACGAACGTGGAATTCGAGCCGGCCTTGATGTGTTTTGTGATGAACCTGCTTCGGGAGAGCGAACTATTGGTTCAGCTTTAGCTAGTCACGCCTCTGTAGTTGGAAGCCACCATATAGGGGCCTCCACTGCTCAAGCGAGCAAGGCGATTGCTGATGGCGTTGTTGGTACAGTCTTGAGATTCGAAGCTGGTAATCCTTTGAACTGTGTTAATGAAGCACCTTCTGGAGATGGAACATCACAGGTTAGAGTCCGACATCTAGATCGTGTTGGAGTTCTTGCATCAGTTCTTTCGACTCTCCGAGCTGCTGATCTAAACGTTCAATATATGGATAATCGAGTGTTCAGCGGGAAAAAGGCCGCAGTAGCAAGTATCGAAGTAGTGGGGGCAGTCCCTATCGGGCTGTATGACGAGTTAGTAGCCCTTGAACATGTTCTAGGGGTCTCCCTCTTAGATAAGAGAGCTGTATAGAAGAATGACTTCGAGTTTACTTCAGCGAGTGGAAGCCCAACTCGTCCGCCAGAAGTGGGCTAAGAGAGTAGTTTCACCAGCGTATGATGCTCTCAGACCTGAGCAAAGACTAGAGATAATGGAAAAAGATCCCTATGTATTTCTTCATGTAACTCGGTCTTTTGGAGATGATGAGAGCGCTAAAACTGCGGAAGAAGTCTCTGATTCGAATGCTAGAGCACTATCTCGACTGCTCTCAGAGAATATTTATGAGAGAGTTCGGACTCCGTCACTTTATCTCTACCAACTTCGATCTGAGAATCACCAGCAGACGGCGATTATAGGTGACGTCCCACTTTCCGTTGTTGAGGAAGGACGCATTATTCCTCACGAGCGGATTCGGCCAAATCGTTCCTTGCACTTAGCAGATCATTTAGAGAAAATACGTGTTCAATCCTCGCCTGTTGCTCTTGGATATGAAGATGATAGCCAAGTGGCGATGATCATCTCATCAATTCTGAGTAACGAAAATCCTATTTTGCATTTCCAGCGTGAAGACTTGATTGAACAAAAAATTTGGCTCGTGAATGATGGAGATGCAAGTGCTCTCATAGGCCTGATGAGAGACAAGCAGGCATATGTTGTCGATGGTCATCACCGAGTTAGTGCAGCATCAGAAATGTGGAAAAGGAACGGGGAATCTGAATCTTTTTCAAAACTTTTTGCTGCTTTTTTCCCGCTCAGCGAACTCAAGATCAGCGCCTTTCATCGACGTGTCACCGATTTGGGAGGTTACTCTCTAGACGAGCTTTACACAGAAATTGCCGCACGAGACTTCTCTGTGCTCCCAATTATGGAAGGTATAGATCCAGAACCAAAGGCATCAGGGGAGTTCTCTATGTATGCTTCCGGTCAGTGGACTGCTATTAAGCCTGCGAGAATGCATCCAGCAGAAATAGACTCTGGGCTACTGCAGCGAAAAATTCTGAGCCCGATTTTTAATATTGATGATGCCGATGCAGGTAATAGGTTGCAGTACCTTCCGGGATCTGCGGGTTTAAAACATCTTGTCGACCAAACAGATCTCAACGGGGGCGTAGCTTTTGCTCTTCACCCTGTTCCCATGGTTCAGTTACTTTCTGTCGCTGACCGACGAATGACTTTCCCTCCAAAGAGTACGTATTTTCAGCCGAAAGTGAGATCAGGAATTTTCCTAGTTCATAGATAGAAGCTGTCTATATTTCTCTAATTCTTTTAAACCCCTCTGCCATTCCTATTCCTGCAAGATCGCCGAAAGCAGAAAGGTCTTCAGAAATGCGGGTTCTGAAATCCTGTAATCCCTTAGTTTCGTTGTCTTTGGTTATGCCCATTGTTGAAACGTATTGGCTTTTATGTGACTCAAGGGCATTTAGCTTTTGTTGCTCGTAACCTTCAGAGGTTTCTAGATGGTCACACTCTTCAGGTTCAAATAGAAAGAGCTCTGAGGGGCGATGTGGAGGGAGTACGGAGTCGTTAAGAAAGAAAGGATCGCGAGCAACAACAATACCTTCTACAGCTAGCTGTCCTGCATTGCGGTGGTCTGGATGCAATCTGTATCGCTTCCATGGATCATGGCCAAGGACCACGTCTGGCTTAATTTTTCGAATCCATGAAGCCACAATTTCTCGCTCTTCTACTCCAGCGTGTAATTCGCCGTCAACATAGTCAAGGAAAACAATCTCACCTGAAACCCCAAGCGCTTCAGCCGCAGCACGTTGCTCAACTTTTCGAATCTCTACCAACTCGGCTGTGTCGGCAGCAGGGTCCCAAGACCCCTTAGAGCCATCAGTGCAGATCAATAAGCTAACTTCACAACCGTTCGCAGCCCACTTCGCTAACGTGGCGCCTGCCCCAAACTCAACGTCATCAGGATGCGCTCCAATAGCGAGAGCTCTCATCGGGGTAGGGATATTAGAACTAATCACAGTGACACTCTAGATCAGATCGTCTTTAGATAACTTAGATTCGAGTAGATCATTAGGATTATCGATATCAAATCCGAAATTTGTATTTGTGATAACTCTCAGGGGTATCGAGAATTTCTCTGCTTCTGCTTTATGTTTTTCGAAAGACCCTGGGCCGTATTTGAAAGAAAAATCGATATTTGATGGCAGGCCTATGATATTTGTTCCATCGTTATGCCTATCTGGGACGAGAACAATACCATCGTATTGAAATAGGCTTAGAAGATCTTCGGGGAAAATCAGATCAGCATGTGTAATTAGCACCTTTTCTATTCCCTCTTTTGCTATGGCATTTAGTCCTGTTTGGGCTGCGTTATTAAGTCCTCCTTGGTCATTATGGATAACTTGTGTACCTAGCTTCAATGCCCACTCTTCGACTTCTCTATCTTCACAGATGACCCACACTGAGACACCTGCACATGCTCGAATTACGCCCTCAGCGAGGGAACGAGATAACGCTGCGCGTTCCGAAGGGTTAAGCACGGAGGCAAGACGAGCCTTAGCGGTATCGAATGATTTAATTGGTAGGAGCACTCCATAATTATTCATTGTCAAGATTCTAGGTCTGTCTTATGATCTATTACTCAGTATCTGAATCATCGCTTGTTCTGGGGTACGATTCTTCGGTGGGTATTTCTGTAGCAGTTATAGGTGGTGGTTCATGGGGGACAACAGTTGCGCACCTTGTTTCTCATAATGCCTCATCGAAATTATGGTGCAGAGATTCTGAAGTTGCCTCCACAATTAACCAAAACCATCAGAACCTTCACTATTTACCTGACTTCGTTCTTTCTAGAGCACTAACTGCCACTACTGATTTAGAGCAAGTTCTCTCTGATGTTGATATCGCTCTGATAGCGATCCCATCCCAAAGCTTCCGAGAAGTGCTTTGTCAGATGAAGCCATACCTAAATAAAGACATTCCTATCATTAGTCTGGCAAAAGGTTTAGAACAGGGAACGACTTACACTATGACTCAGATCGTTAACGAGGAGCTTCCCCGAAACCCCACCGGAGTCCTGTCAGGCCCAAATCTTGCTCAGGAAGTAATGCAGGGTTTCGCTACGGCCTCAGTTCTAGCTATGCAAGACGAAATAGACGCAGAGCAAATACACAGAATTTTCATCACTGAAAATTTTAGGATCTATACAAGTTCTGATGTCAAAGGCTGTGAGTTGGGAGGAGCATTTAAAAATGTTCTTGCCCTTGCAGCAGGGATGACAACTGGGTTGGGGACAGGAGACAATACGATAGCTGCTGTGATAACGAGGGGTCTTGCTGAATTGACGCGGCTGGGAGAAGCAATGGGGGCCAAACCAGAAACTTTTGTAGGACTGGCTGGACTCGGAGACCTTATTGCAACATCTTTCTCAAACCAAAGCAGAAACAGATACGTTGGCGAGCAGCTCGGGAAAGGAAAGCTCCTTCATGATGTTATTTCTGATATGGATAATGTTGCTGAAGGAGTCATGACCGCACCAGTAGTATCAGAACTAGCTAAAGAACATGAAGTAGAGACCCCTATCACCGATCAGGTTTCGGCAGTGGTATCAGGAAGCATTTCCCCGCTGGATGCTTACGAACTTCTTATGCTCCGTGATCAAGGGTCAGAAACCTAATTTGATCTCATGCTTTATCCTCGCAACTTAATTCAAAGGTTCATCCATGGCTGAAATTGGAAGTATCAGCACTGGTGACATCCATACTGTTTCACCGAGCGGGCAGATAGGCCCTTTAGGGTCCGAATATATGCTGCATTGGGGAGTTCGGGCAGATGACAGATGGCATATAGCTAGAGATGAAAAAGCAATCCGACAGGGCATCGCTGAAGACGGAGTTTCAATTGAAACCCGCCTTCGCGTACCTGGCGGTGATGTCGTTCACCGAGCAAGTTCAACCCCCTACAAAGGTAAGTCATTAGTAGTCATTGAGATAGAAAATGAAACTCCCATTCCAGTGGCGCTAGCGCTGTTTACTAGCGGTTCTGCAACTTGGAAGTGCGAAGAGAAGACTTTAACCCGAGACCTTATACCAATTATCTCTGCATCAAAGGCTGTGGGTCACTGTTTGATCGCAACGTCCGAGGACGAATTGTTAGAACGCCTGAGATCTGAAGAAAGACAAGAAGAAATTGAACGACTTAACTCTGGAAAGGGCAGCCAGGTCGCAGTGGTCTTTCCTCTTCCTCACACAGCGACACTTCGTTTAGTATTTTCAGGAGATAAAGACGGAGATTCTCTTCCATTCCCAGATGATCTTCCAAATCTAGAGGGAATAGCAAACGGTTGGGGAGTGCATCTCGAACAAGGGGCTACTGCCGTTTTGGAAGATGAGAGGTTGGAGAGAATACTGTTTCAAGCAAGAAAGCATCTACTTGTGGGGTGCGAACAAGACCTAAACTCTCCGTACTGGCTGCAAGGATCTCCGTCATACACTCCAGCGCTCGCAGTTGTCTCGATGAGTTTGTGGGGTCATAGTGAAGCCTCGAGTCGCCTGCTTAAACAATTGATAGACCAATATCAGGTTTCCTCATTTCAGCACCCTGAAAGGGAGTACCTCTCCTACCTATTGTGGGCTTGTAGCGAGTTCACATTACTTCATGACAACCACGAAGTGAGTGCCCCATCTCTTCAATGGGCTTCAGAACAGGTCGGAAACTTTCTTAGGTCAATTCCTCGTAGAGGTATTCGACGGCGAAGTGATCATTCGTTCCTTAGGCTGGGTGTTGAATCATCGATAAGCATATTGCAGCGGTCAGCTCAAGATGAAGAAGCACATCGATTGCAGGATGTTCTCTCAAAAATCTATAGGTCTAACTCCATTTCGGAGTATTCTTCGTCTCTCCCAAACGCTCTGCTGAATCTAGATCAGGCGGCTAAACCTTTGTCCGAATGCCTTCTCGACTATTTAGGAGCCTCGGATAATTCTGACTTACTTAACCGAATAATTGCGAAAGCTACTCCATCTGGCGCATTCTCCTCTGATGAACGCTTGCAAGACCCTTTTGCTTCGGCTCTGTTTCTTATTTTTTTGCGTCGTTTCCTTCTAAGTCAACCCAAAAAGAACGTTTCAACAGTTGCGTTATTTCCAAGCTACAACCCGAGGTGGTTCAACATCCCGGTTGAAGTGAGTAATATGCCAACTTCAAATGGGGGGATAGGGTATGCCGTTCGATGGCATGGGGATAGACCAGCGTTACTTTGGGAGGGAAATTCCAGTTCGGAAGTATCTTTTATTTCGCCAGAGTTTGATCCTAATTGGGAAAGTCGAGAAACACAGGGTGAAGCGCTGTTTCCTCAACAAAAACCGCAAGAAACTGCGATTCCTCTCATCTCTCCTTCTTCTCAGAAACCTGCTACTCCTCCAAGTGGGGACGAAGAAGGAAAGAACTTCTCCTGACTTGATCTCACACCGTCCTGATCCATGGAGTAACTTTCGAGAGTGGGCACTCATAAGATGCGAAAATCCTTAAAGTCCTCATCTCCTACTTTGAAGCATGAAAAGTATCTTTGGGGTGAAGGTATCCGGCATATCGCTGGCATTGATGAAGTCGGTAAAGGAGCTTGGGCTGGCCCATTGACAGTCGTGGCTGTAGTCATCCCACAAGAGAAAAGAATTTATAAAGTCAGAGATTCGAAACTTCTTCGAGAGTCAGAACGTGAAGCTCTTTTCCCAAAGGTCGCCGAGTGGTGCGTGACATGGGCGGTCGGGCATGCAACGAATCATGAATGCGACGAGTTGGGCATGTCCGAATCGCAGAAACTAGCTGCGAAACGAGCAATCGAGGGACTGTCATTCAAGCCCGATCATTATTTGATCGACGGTAAATGGGATTTTGTAGGACATGCTGTCGGAACAACGAACGTAACCAAGATTGTCAAAGGAGACTTGAAGTGCCTTGCGATAGCGTCTGCTTCTATTCTTGCAAAAGTTATCAGAGATCGAATGATGCGTGAATTTGATTTTCAATACCCGTACTACAAATTCGCTGATAACAAGGGCTATCCGTCGCCGCAACACATCCAAGCTTTGCACGAATATGGCCCATGTGAGCTCCATCGACACTCTTGGGCGTTTATGGATCAACTGAAATCGCATGGCGTTACCAGAATGAAACGACCTAATCCACAGGGGACACTATTTCCGTAGTTCATAATTTTAGTAGACAATTTGCGTATATCTCGCAACTTTGGTCTTCGGCGATGTACGATCTTGTTCGTATGGGACAACCTGTAACCGTTATACAAAAATCATCTTCAAAACCTGGTGTTCAACGATATGAAATCAACCGGAGCATCACGGGAATGGACCACGAACGATTCGAGGCTTCAGAAGAAATTCTTGGCGAGCGACCTCCAGACAAATTGGCAAAAGCTATTTTCGAACTTGGAGGTGTTGACAAAATAACCATGAATAGCAACGTCATAACCGTTGACTTAGGAAAGGGTGGTGTAGACCCTAATCAGATAATGGCCATTATCGTTGATATGTTTACCTATTACCTTCCAGGGGTAGAAGTTCCAAGTTTCGAAGATAATAGCGATCAGGAATAGCCGTTACGATTAATCTCCTTCCGATGTCGCTACACTTCAAATAAATTCAAAGGGATCAAATGTCAATCGCACGAATTACAGAAGTTATTTCATCGTCACCCATTAGTTTCGATGATGCTACAAAACGCGGTGTTGAACGTGCGGCAAGCACTCTTGACAATGTTAAGGGTGCATGGGTCCAAGACCAGAAGGTAGTTGTAGAGAACGGAACCATTACGGAATATAGGGTTACATTAAAAATAACCTTTGTGTTGAACGACTAACACCCTGTTCCGAATTTCTAGCTGTACCTTAGATTCGCAATCCGATAACTTACTTATGTAAATTCATGTCAAGCTACTTTCGGTACCTGAACGATCAGCCTCCTGAACTGTCTGGGACCCCATATCCACAAAACGGTGATTTCTATCAGCAATTGTTTCACCAGCTGCATCTACAACTAGGACGGCCCCAGTAGTAAAGCTCGCTTCATCAGAGGCAAGATATAGAACAGCATTTGCGATATCTTCAGGCCTTCCTGCTCGCCTCAGAGGGTTATGTGCGCCAATAATCGTTGAAGCTTTCTCAAGATTTTCATGATCTCCGGTGACAAGTCTTGCTGTTAAGCCGGAAATTGTTCCTCCAGGAGCAATAACATTCACGCGTACTCCGTGTGGCCCAAGTTCTGTCGCGACAGACTGCGAAAGACCTACAACTCCATGCTTAGCCGCAGTATATACATGTGGCCCAAGCCCAGCTCGCACTCCAGCTGTCGAAGCTGTATTAATAATCGACCCAGAACCTTGTTTGATCATTACCTTCGCTGCATGCTTAATGCCATAAAATACGCTGTTGAGAAGTACATCTATTGTTCGGAGCCACCCATCACCATCTATTTCACTTATCGGTCCAACTGATCCTAAAATTCCAGCGTTATTAAACATGATGTCAAGCTGTCCAAATTTGGATACTGCGAATTCGACGGTTGCTTTCACCTGACTTTCATCTGCTACATCTACAGAGAACGCAACTGCGCTTTCACCCAGTTCCTCAGCAAGCTTTTCCGCTCGGTCGTATTGGATATCTGCAATGACACATTTAGCTCCCTCAGCTACAAAGCGTCGAACAGTGCCTTCACCGATTCCGCTTGCGCCTCCTGTTATGACAGCTACTTTATTCTCTAACCTTCCGCTCACATCGTCTCCCTCCAGCTAAGATCTCTTTTGCTTCAAGACCCGATCATAGCCCCGAGTTCTAAATGTCGGAAAGCCAGCTACCACCAGCGGCAATGAAAGTTGTGATCTGCGAATGGGAACACCTCTGAATAACTTATTGATTACCAGTGTGAAAGTAATGGAATTTTAGGTAGTAGTTACGCTTCATGAACGGCTATCTTGTCAGTGTGTCCAAAGAACTTCGCTTGCTAACAATTCACGCCCACCCAGATGATGAATCATCAAAGGGGGCAGGAACTGTAGCTCTTTATGCTGATTCGGGAGTTGGCACCACGCTAGTGTGCTGTACCGGGGGAGAAGAAGGAGATATTCTGAATCCTGCCATGGACCGTCCTGAAGTCCGATCAAATATCGCGTCGGTTCGAAAGGACGAATTAGCGAAGGCTGCAAAGATTATTGGGTATGACACTGTTCATTATCTTGGGTATCGAGATTCCGGTATGGAGGATTCTGAAGCTAATAAAAATCCTGACTGTTTCGCTATGGCGCCACTAGACGAGGCCGTAGAACGATTGGTAAAGATTATTCGGTCTGAACGCCCTCATGTCATCGTTACCTACCCTGATGATCAACAAGGGTATAGGCATCCGGACCATCTCCGAGTCTTCGATATAAGTATCCCAGCTTGGGAAGCAGCTGGTGATGCTAGCCTGTTTCCTAAAGCGGGTGACCCTTGGCAACCTCTGAAGCTTTACTATACGACATGGAGTCGTTCGAGAATTGAAGCGTTACACAAAGTTTTCCTCGATTTAGGCCTCGAATCGCCTTTCAACGAAGATTGGTTTAAGAGACCCTCACAGGATCATAGGATTACGACAAAGATTGATGTATCGGAGTATGGGCAGAGAAGAAATGATGCTTTATTGGCCCACGCCACTCAAGTTGACCCAGAATCAACATTTTGGTTTGGTCTTCCATCTGGAGCAGCTGCTGAAGCCTACCCCTGGGATGATTACGTTCTTGCCTTTAATCGCGTGGGTGAAATCACCGAAGAGAATGACTTGTTCACTGGCTTAAGAGAATTGATAGAAAGTTCGGATAATGACTGATTTTCTCTCGGATGAATGGCTTGGAGCACTCAAAAACCTCGGAAGTAAGTTACCTGTGTTTGAAGGAGCATCGCTTTCTTGCCAGTATGAGATCTCTGGAACTCCTGAAGGGAAAGTACGATTTTATATTACTTGGAAAGAAGGGGTGTTATCTGATGTCTCAAAAGGAAAGTTGGACAATCCAGACTGTCTTTTCAATATGAAGTTCGAGCATGCAAAAGAGCTCTTTTTTGGAGATGGAAGTGTCGAGGAAGCATTCATGCGAGGCGATCTCAAAATAGAGGGAGACTATAAGAAATTCCTGCTTGATCTCTACGATTGGAGACAATCGATTGGGTATAGGCAACTATGGGAGGAACTAGAGTCCATCTAACGGACTTCAGTAATCACTAAGCAGCAGTATTTCTATCCCAAAAATAAGGTTGAGTTTGGTTGAGTGCTTTCCGGCAGGCCGCTATCCCACGTCTAGCCCGTTCTTTGTCTAAGTCGGTTAACTCCCAAGTTTTTTCTTGCGTGTATATGAGATGTAATTGTTGGTTCATACCTCAATTATGTTTTCGGGGTATGACATTTATCATAAATCCGGTTTCTAATCCACCCAGCACTCGTCAGGACCACCACCTTACTAGTACGATAAAGAAAACTGTAGAAGGGAGAAGCCATGACAATCAGCAAAGTTGGTGTCGTTGGTGGCGGAACGATGGGCTCAGGAATAGCTGAAGTTTCAGCCAAATCTGGCTGTGATACCGTAGTGGTTGAAATAGATGCTTCTTTAGCTGAATTCGCCCAAGAAAAACTTGAGAAAAGTACAGAAAAGGCTGTCTCCAGAGGAAAAATGACAGAAGAGGATAGAGAAAGCCTCCTTTCTAAGCTCTCCTTTACAACCGATTTTAAAGATTTAGAAGATAGAGACCTAGTTATTGAAGCAGTAATTGAGTCTCCGGAGATAAAGGCAAAAGTATTTTCCACCCTCGATGAGATAGTCCACCCCGAAGGAATATTGGCGTCAAACACTTCGTCAATCTCCATAGGGGAGATAGCGACGGCAACATCAAGAGGAGAGAAAGTTCTTGGGATGCATTTTTTCAACCCTGCGACTGTCCAGCCACTTGTTGAGTTGATTACTTCTGAGGTCACCTCAGAAAAGACTTTGAAAACAGTTGAAGACTTTACTAGAGATACGTTAGGGAAGCATCCCATTACGACCATAGATCGTGCTGGTTTCGTCGTAAATAGGCTGCTCGTGCCGTATTTACTTCAAGCAATGCACATGTATGATCGGGGTCAGGCATCCAAGGAAGATATAGATGCTGGGATGAAGTTTGGATGCGCCCACCCCCAAGGGCCGCTTGAACTCTCAGACCTCATCGGGTTAGATACCCTGCTTCTAGTAGCTGATGTTCTTTATGAAGAATTCAAAGAGCCGACGTACTCTCCACCTCCCATCCTCCGGCGACTTGTAACAGCTGGGCATTTAGGAAGAAAAACCGGACAGGGTTTCTATAACTATGAGTGAAGAACGGTCTGGCCATTATGCTATGACGATACCTCTGCCGACTCCGCTGAGTGAACAAGGCCCAGGGCTTCGTGAACTAGTTGATTTAGGGTACAAGGAAGCCTGGTCTTCAGAGGCCAATGGTGCCGATGCCTTTTTGCCGTTGTCCCTCGCAGCTATCCATGCTCCTGAACTGAGACTTGGTACTGCAATTGTCCCAGCATATACGAGAGGCCCTGCTCTTCTAGCTCAGTCGGTTGCAACTATGGCTTCGATAGCACCTGGGCGTTTTGCATTTGGCGTTGGGTCTTCGTCGAACGTAATTGTTGAGCATTGGAACGGGATCCCGTTTACTGACCCGTACAAGAAGACACGCGATGTGGTCCGTTTTCTCAAGCAGGCCCTAACAGGTGAAAAAATAACAGTGGGCTTTGAAACTTTAGAGGTGAAAGGATTCCGCTTAGGGATTGCACCTCCGGAAAGGAAAGTTCCAATCCTCGTAGCTGCTCTTCGAGAGGGGATGCTTCGTCTAGCTGGACGCGAAGGAGATGGGGCGATCATTAACTGGTTATCTGCTGAAGATGTAAAAACAGTTGCGAAAATTGTTCATGATCAAGGTGCCGATAAAGAGATAGTTGCACGAATTTTTGTATGCCCAAACCCAGATACTGAGACAGTTCTAAGAGAAGGAAAGCGCGCTATCGCTGCCTATCTCAATGTTCCTGTTTACCGGGCGTTTCATGAATGGTTGGGAAGAACTGAGCAACTTCAAGACCATTGGGACCTATGGGATCAAGGCGACCGGTCTGGTTCTCTTGAAGCGATGCCAGACAGTGTGGTTGACGAACTCATCGTCCATGGAACCCCTGAAGAGTGTAGAGACCACATCGACCGATATCTAGAGAATGGTGTTACTACTGCTGCACTGATGGTGATGCCATTCGGTGGGATTGACCCTTCTCAAGCGATTCGTGACCTAGCTCCTAGATAGAGTTAGAAATAATGTGCATACGAAGCCTAAAAGGTGGGATACTAAAGGAGTAGTAAAAATTCCTGGCGGAGAAATAATGACAGATACAAATCAAACCATAAACGAAGCGTTTAAAATGATCGACACTGAACTTTCTAGATTGCAAAGTCGTGAAGTCGTGTCAGCTATAGAAGCCAGCGATTTACTCCTAGATCTTCGTCTATTGCTCATGCAGATTGAGCCGGCAGAAGACCCCGTCACTATTTCTGGATGAGTTTTACTTAACCTGACGGATTAAATCTATAGAGTCTGGATAGACCTAACTAGTTTTGAGAAAAACCAGCCTACCAAAGCCCCAGCAATGACGTCTGAAGCATGATGGGCTCGTACGTGAAGACGGCTGGCAGCAACTATTGCTGCGATTGTTTTATAAAGGGGTGATGCGGAACTATTTTCCGAAAGTAACGAAGCTGCAAGTACAGCTGAACTAGCATGTCCGCTGGGGAAACTAGACGTAGCAGGTTTTCGCAGTTTGTGTGGATGGCTGCTTGATCCGATTTCAGGCCGACTTCTTCGGAAGAGTCTCTTAATGCCTTGATTCACGATTAGTGACTCTATCCCAATCAGGATTGCTAGCCTCACTACAGAACGCTTCCTGCTGGGATTTATTATCTTCTGCGTAATGTTAAGAATATGCCAGATAACGCTGAAGTCACCCACTGCTGAAGCTACGTAGAAGAGCCGGTTTAGAGCTTCAGATGACCGAAGTAGTTCCCAACCAGTATCAACAGCAGAATCAAAGTCATCGACCTTTTCTGGAAGGTTCAGTAAGATTGGTTCATCCATTAATCTCCTCCAAGTACAATCGAGGATATTGCCTTAGGCTCAGTCAGAGTGGCTGAATTCTTCTGGTAGGCCCCGTCAAAGTTGAACATATTAGAACTCCATCGGTTAGGAGTTAATACTAGGGCACGTGGATAATCTTCAAACATCCATCGGGCAAAATTTCGACGAGTCCAAGCATTAGAATCTGCCAGATGCAGAGCCATTTCAGCGGTTTTTGGCCTCTCAAGAAGTTTTTGTAGTTTTCCTGCTAATCGGTGGTCATGTCCCAATTCGGCCGATATTGCATTCTGATATGTTTCTCCTGCTTGAAGGGATTTGAAGGGTCCGGCCTTTATCATTGCTCGCGCAGAGGACCTTCCTGTTCTTAGAGCCTGCGCAATTCCTTCGCCAGTCATTGGGTCAGCAGCTCCCATAGCATCTCCAACGAAATGAATTCTTCCTTTATATGGAAGTAAGTCCATTAATCTAGAAGGTATAGGCCACGCTTTCCGATTTCCCTCTCCAATAGCTTTAGGTCCGATTACTTCACGAATATGTGGACGTTCTAATAGGTTATTCCAGAGTTTACCGAGATCACCTATCTCATAATGTGAGCCTCGTAATACGCCGAATCCGATATTCGCCCGCTGTCCGGGCAAAGGGAAGAGCCACATGTATCCCGGAAGTAGATCTGGTTCAAACCAAACACGAAGATGTTGAGCTTCTGGTCCAGTCTGAGAGAAATACTGACGGAATGCATGCCAGTCTCCTCTGTAGTTATCGATTCCAGCTCCCACGGCTTTACGAACTGACGACCACATTCCGTCTGCCGCAATGACGTAACGTGAAACAATCTTCCGTTCATCTGATGTTGCTATTTCTACATGTTCATTTAGTTCTTTAATTTGTCCGAAGCGAACTGGAGTGTATACAGAAGCTCCAGCATTCTGAGCTAGATTAAGTAGGCTTTCATCTAGTTCTATGCGTGGAACAACTGCTGCATATTGTCCACGTCCTTGTGGGAGTGGGAGTTCAATAATTTTTCCGTTAGGGGAATGAATTATGACATTCATAATATTGTTCCAATTTTGAACGGTGGAAGGCTCGAGTCCCACATTTTCAAGTATGCGTAGCGCATCGGCTGTGAGTCCATCACCACAGCATTTATCTCTCGGGAAGTCCGCCTTGTCAATTATGGTGACGTCTCTACCAGCCCGAGCGAGTTCGATCGCTGCTGCACATCCTGCAGGTCCGCCCCCAACAATCAAAACTTCGGTCTCAAGAATTTCTTTCACAATTTGAGCGTATCCGGATAACGCCAAGAACAAGAATTCAAAAATATTTAGGTTTAAGGTTCAGGCGTTGGCGTGGGTTCGGGTGTGGGTTCGGGTGTTGGTTCGGGTGTTGGCGTGGGTTCGGGTGTGGGTTCGGGTGTGGGTTCGGGTGTTGGCGTGGGTTCGGGTGTTGGTGCTGGGGTTATTTCAATTGACGGTTCTGAATCCTCGCTATCGCCTTCAGAATTCGTAGCTATAACCACAAACGTATAGGCAAGCCCGTTCTCCAAATCACTGATAACACAACTCAATTCAGTTGTGGTACATGAGTTCCCTCCGGGGCTCGCAGTAGCAGTGTAGGAAGTTATAGGAAAATACTCAGTTATATCAAAGTCCCCTTCAGGTTCTGGGATGTCCCAAAACACAGTTATTTGGGAATCGCCCGTCTCTACCTCAACATTCATCGGAGGATCTGGAGGCCGTGGATACGTAGGTTCTCCATTGCATCCAATTCCATTTTCGGGTTGATATCTTGCTGTAAACGTATCTAATTCCTCTGAAGCATCCGGAAGGAGTCTGCGTCTGGTTGTAGTGATAATTTCGCATTGATCAGACATAGTTGACCTTTGATTCGATACTCCTGTTTCAGCGTATTGTGTTGAGTACAGACTGACGGTTAACGATGTTGACGTCCATGTCGGCCAAACGAGGATAGGAAACGGGGAAATGTTTTTCACTTCTAAATTAGGGCTAGGCCATGAGATCGTTGATTCAATCCCTTTTCGTCCTTCAAAGTCTGCGTATCTTGAGAACCAGATCGTATGAGGAAAATACTGAACAATGTCGAGGCCACCATAGAATGCTGCTTGGAAAAATGTCGTAGCGAATTGTGATATCCCACCTCCAACATCTTCCGTTAACTCTCCATTGACAATTACTCCAGCTTCTACGAATCCTTTGGCTTCAGTTCGTTCACCAATGGCTTGGTTGAGCGAAAGGGAGTCCCCTGGTCCAATGATTGTTCCTTGAATGAGCTCTGCGAACCTCTGGATATTTGTTACTCGACTCTGACAGCAAGGGTGAGGCGTTGTTGCTTCCGATATTAACTCAGATACTCCATATGCCATCAATAATTCATCCATGCCATCCGTGATATCGATTAGTTCTAAATTAACTGAGCTGTCACCGTTACTTATTGCCTGATAGATCAAATCAACAGAGTCTTCTTCGCAGCATGCTTTAGCTGAAAGATTAACAATGCTTAATTCCCCATCCTTTACCACAATTTCCGGTACTTCATTTTTATCAGCAACTATGCCTCCAAGCTGGTCTCCAATCGCTCCTCTTACTAAGGGATAGTTCAGTTTCCAAGTTGGTTGCTCTTCTTTTAAGGAGAAGATAAGCCAGTTTCTAATCTCCTCAGGAGAAAAAGTGTGAGTTCGCTGACCGACAATAATTGTCAATCCGGCTTCAGTTAGGCCATTGATGCCTTCGGCAAATTTTGCTGCTTCTGAATCGCTTATCGCTGGGCGTATCTCTGTGGCGTCAGCGTCTACGACTATAGGACTGGCTCCAGTTGCGGCGGCAAGAAAGATGGATCTTCTGATTGCTGCTGGGTTGAAGATTTGAGCTGGGATTCCCTTGGTGAAAGTAACTTGACCATTTTCTACTTGCCATACAGGTTCGATAGCCTCCAAGTTGCTCATTGTAAGCATCTCCGGAAATTCGTAATTTGAATCATCTAATAGTTGAACAGCTATAGGTGAAGATCGCTTGGAGAAAAGGTTTTTGACCCAATGGAAAGGTTCGGCGATAAGGGGCACATCACTCAATTCCAGCACCTTTTTGAAGGTTTCCTCTATATGAACTTTGATGCCTACTTCTCCTGTAGTTGTTTGGATATCGCCGAAATCCGTTTGAATAATTACTGGAGTCGACGAGTAATTCTGAGCAATCGAGGAAAGGACTTCGGAGAGCTCAATAGGGTCCAAACCTCCGACGTCTTGGCCTACTACCGTAATGCCGCGCCCAACGTTGTTCTTGTTAATCGCTTTGTCTATGCTCCAAGCCGCAAGCCAAACAGTCAGGATGGTTATTAGGACAGCTGCAACTAGGATTGGCTTTGAGCTCCTAGTTTTAGCAGAAACTAGTGATGTTCTCGCCCTTTTAGGACGATAGTGAGGTGCAGAATTGGGCGATGAATCGATCTCCTCAGAATAATGGAGAACACACAGCCCACTATGTCACCTCTGTGTCTTTTCTCTTAACAAATTTTAGATTCCTATCCTAAAACAGTCGGAGGACGTTGGATTCTATTCCCTTCAATTCCTCATAATCAATCTCGACAAAGCCTATATCTCGATCTTTTGCCAATGTTTTTGCCTGTGGGGTTATTTCTTGAGCGACAAATATGCCTCTAACCGGCCGAAGCTTTGGATCGCGGTTCAAGTATTCGAGGTAGCGAGTAAGCTGCTCAACTCCATCAATTCCCCCTCGCCTTTTGATTTCGATGGCGACAGCCTCGCCTTCGCCGTCGCGGCACAGCATATCGACAGGGCCAATATCTGTTGGAAATTCTCTCCGAGTCAAAGATAGGCCTTCTTCAATCTCCTCGGGGTTGTCTGCTAGAAGAAGTTGTAAATGCGCCTCCACCCCATCCTTTTGCAGACCCGGATCCTCTCCGAGGTCGAAACTTGTGTCATACAAAGTCTCCTCAATAGTTATTCGCAAGTGTTCGCCTTTCGGATTTGAGACAACCCATGATTCATTCCCTTCAACGATTCTATTGGGGGCGTTCATCCACATCAGGGGCTTGTATGCGCCCCGAGTGTCAGCATGAATAGCTACACAGCCATCTGCCTTTACAATGATTAGCCTCTTAGCAGTTGGTAAATATGCCTGAAGTCGCCCCTTGTAATCAACTGAGCATGAGGCGATAACTAAACGCATTCTCGGACTCTACACCTGAAAATTCATCCGAGTAGTGTCAGAACAGGATCTGCCAGATCTTTCCTGCAGATGAGCAAGTCCGGAACGAAGAGATCTTTCTGGTTGTATCGAAGCGGTGACCCATCAAGCCTTGAGGCGTGGATGCCGGATGCCAGTGCTACAGCAACAGGCGCGCAGTTATCCCACTCATATTGACCTCCAGAATGAACATAAATATCAGCATCTCCATTAACAACTGCCATAGTTTTCGCTCCAGCAGAACCCATTTGAAACAGATCACCGTTTAATTCCTCTGAAAGGAACTCTGCCACAGGGACGGACCTTGTTCGACTATAGATAATTCTGATTGTGTCGGAGGCTGAAGGGGGATGGGGAGGCCTGAAGGTACTGTATGTCATTGCAAAGCTTGGAAGCGCAACCGCACCTACTTCAGGGATGCCATTGTTAGAAAGTGCCACATGGACAGCCCAGTCAGATCTTTCCTTAATTCCGTACTCACGGGTTCCGTCCAAGGGATCGATAATCCATACACGGTCTTTGCTAAGTCTGCTGGAGTCATCAGTTTCTTCTTCTGAAAGGATCCCATCATCGGGAAATTGGTCAGAGATCAACTTCATTAGAAGCTCATGAGACTGAGTGTCGGCGTATGTGCCTAGGTCAGGGCTTGAAGCATCTAACTCATGAATACCATCACGTATTTCTAGCAATAGCTTTCCTGCTTCGGTCGCAGCATAGCTTGCGAATTCATGATCCAGTTCAGAGAGTTTCGCCATTATCTGTCGCGGCGTTTCCTTAATGCCTTTGAATGCTGTTCTAGTCGCTTTCGTTGTTCTTTCGAAAGGCTTTCAACTCCTTCATCTGCGACTTGATCCAATATTTGGTCTATTTCCTTTTCAGTATGCCGGTCGCGAAAATCTGTAACTGCCCGTAAATGGTTCTTTCTCGTCTTTCTTCTGCGCGGTGATTTTTGGCGAGGTTGATTTCGAGATTTCCCTGCAAGGGGGAGAGCTGGAATCCATTGTAAATCTTGAGCATACCCTAGAGATCTCATTCCAATAAGGGCCGTAATTGCAACGCTGAGTAATGCTAGAGCTTGCATGCCAGATCGCATTTGGAGTGCGTCAAGGAACTGGAGGCCAACGATAACGCTGACGATTCCCCATGCGGGAATCCCCGGCCAGAATCGAGCAAAAGGAAATTGAGAAGCAAAGGCAATGAGAACACCTAATTCGACGAAACGTAATCCAAAAAGCCCTATAGGGTCAGAACTTGAAAGACTAGCTAAGGTCACTACAACAGCTGGAATAACTGTAAGGGCCAAGAGTAGGTAAAGAAAGGTTCTTCGTCCCATCAAATTTTCTAATTGATTGCCGAGCATATAGAGGATAAAGAACAGGAAAATAGTCCAGAAGCTAGCTTGATTGACCAGTGGCCAGGTAATTAATCTCCAGATCTCACCATCTAGGACCCTTTCAGGGGCGAGGAATAGTTCTCTACTAATTTCATGGTTTGTTCCTTCTATCGCCCACACAAATACTGAAATAATCCCTAAGCCGATCAAGCCCACGGTTGTTGTGACATCGATTTGCCCTATTCGGAACCACGGGTCGTTTCCGCGTGACCATGGGCTGGTGTAGGAGTATCTTCCTGGCATATAAGTAACCTACTCGCTCCATTCTCGGTTTTGACTATAGGCCTATCGTTTCACGCCAGCGCGTGATATTGCCACTTGCTGTGCGAGATTTTCTAAGGAGTCATCCAAGGGGCTCAGAGCGGGAATTCCCCCCGTGTTATGCTCAATCGCCCATGTAAGAAGTTTGTCTGCTAGCCAAGGGTTTTTTGGCAAAATAGGTCCATGCATGTATGTGCCAATCACCCTTTCTTGAACTGCTCCTTCGGTTTGATCAGCGCCATTATTTCCATACCCCTTAAGTACGGAACCTAATGGGGTGGCATCAGGGCCTAGAAAAGTTCTCCCTGCATGGTTCTCATAGCCGACAAGGGTAGAGGTTTCGCCGTCGAGTTCCGCATTCAGTACTAGATCTCCAATGAGTCTTCTATTTCCAGCAGAAGTATCTAAATCAAGAATCCCGACGCCTGGAATCCTCCGGCCGTCTGAGTCTGTGTACCCTTCACCAGCAAGTTGTATCCCACCGCAGACCCATAGAAAAACCATTCCGTCTTCAGCGCCAGAGCGTAATGCTGCAGACTTTTTTTGTAGATCATGTGCCACTATTATTTGATCTCGATCTTGGCCGCCTCCGAGATAGCAGAGGTCGAAAATACTTGGGTTGAAGTCTTCACCAGCCCCTATAGGAGTTACCGATGATGAGTATCCTCGACGTTCAAGTCGTTTCTGCAAAACGGCGATATTACCGCGGTCTCCGTAAATATTCATTTCCTTCGGGTAGAGGTGGCAGATACGTATTTCTGTCATTGTTCCTCCCAAAAAGAATGAGTTGCCCCAACTTTGTTTAGTTGGGAACGTAAATCGAGCATCGCCGTATATGTCGGGAGTATCACGACCCTCTGTAAGCTTTCGCACGAGTCTTTTAAATGATTCAGAAGGCCCTCTACAGATGGAACTATATGCATGTTCGAAGTAGGGAAGTCCGAGTAATAGAAACGAAGAGCAAGGTCATAAGCCCGATCGCCGCTGATGGTAAGGGTGGCTATTCGATCGAATATCATATCGTAATCGACGTCCCAAATCCAACTAATATCTTTTCCATCTGCAGTTCTGTCATTTAGGGAAATAACTAAATCAATTTTTTCTTCCGTTAGGAGAAGCGTTTGGAGGTTCTGGTTGGCGCCAGCAGGATTCTTTGCAAGTAAGAGCATCATTTCGGTTCCTGCGTAAGTAATTATTTCATTTCTTCCGAAAGCAGCAGAAAGCGTCGATAAGCCTTTTTGTATGTTGCTACTTTTGATGCCGCTCGCAGAACATATTGAGAAAGCAGCGAGCGCATTGTATACGTTGTGAAGCCCAGCGAGCGGAACCTCTAAATCTATTGAATTCGATTTGGAAACTACGGAGAATTCAGACCCGTTGAGTTCGTTCAGATTGATATTGGTTCCGGTAAATGTTGGTTGAGGTCTTTGCTCTCCACAGTTTTGGCAGCTCCAGTGTCCTAGGTGGCCTATGGTGGTTTGTTGGAATTGAAGAGCGCTGTCACATTTTTGGCAATGTATGGAATCGGCGGCATGCGGTAAGATAACACTTCCATATTGGTTTTGTTCTATTCCAAAGAACTCTACATTCGAATGTTGTGAGCCGAGAAAGCCGAGCGCAGGGTCATCAGCATTGACAATGAGTTTCGTTGTTTCTGGAAGAGACTGAATCATGTCTTTCCATTTTTGAATGGTTGATTCCAGTTCTCCGTATCGGTCAAGTTGGTCGCGGAAAAGGTTCATTAAGACAATAACCGATGGTTGTAATTCGGGGATGAGAGTCGGAAGTGCGGCCTCGTCAACTTCGAAAATCCCGAGTCTGTCTTCAGGCTTTTTGGCCAGTAGGGCTGTGGCTATTCCACTTGCTAGGTTCGCTCCGGATGTGTTAGCCACATATGAGGTTTCAGACTCTTGAATAGCATTTGCCACCATGCGGGCCGTGGTTGTTTTCCCGTTCGTTGCTGAGATGACGATTACGCCGTCTTCGAGATCTTGTGCCATTTCACGTAGCATCGTAGGCCGCATCTTCATCAAGATCATTCCGGGGAGGGAAGTTCCTCCTCCTCGTCTAAGAATGCGGGAGATTGTTCCCGCCGCCTTAGCTATGAAAAGTGCGATATGTCGCATATGGCGATGTTACATGGCTCTCGTGGCATAGATGAGTCACTAGGGGAAGCAGGTTTAATGGCGGGATTAACAACCTGAGTTATCAAGTGATCCATCGACCCAAATGGTTCCGCATTTTTCTGTTCGTCGATCAATTAAACCTTCAACGGATGCCCCTGTAAGGTTCGCGGAGTTAAGTTTTGTCCCTATCATTACCGCAGTGTTTAAGTCGGCTTGCGTTAGGTCTGCATGTGTGAGGTTTGTTTCAAAGAATACCGCTGCAGGTGCACGAATTTGAGCCAGGATTGCAGCGGATAAGTTAGCGTGTGCGAGAGAAACCCCGCTAAGGTCAGCTCCGGTTAATTTCGCTCCAACCAAGAGGGCGCCATCGAGAATTGCTCCACTAAGATTTGCGCCTCGGAGGTTGACACCGGGGGCGATTACTGCTGATAAGTCTTGGCCAGAAAGGTCCGCTCCGCTACAGTCTGCGTTGACTTCAAGAACACAATCCCCTCCATTGGAGGTTCCGCTGCCTTGGTTCTTTCCACTGCTTCCCCCATCGTCTACGGCGCTCGTAGAGGAACTGTCGGCGCTTGAGCTAGTTTTTTCTTCGCCTCCACCTCCACATGCACCTACAAAAAGCATGCACGACACAGTGAAAATACCGAGCATCCTTAAAGGAGAGAGTTTTTTTTCTGGCCTGATAATTCTGGTTCTAGTAGGAGAATTCATAGATTTCCCCATCAATTTCAACGGTGACTCCCGTTGCCCCTGCCACCGCCGTGGCGTTTATTCCGTCGTAGTCGACAGTGAAGGTCGCCCCGTCTTCGGAGATCGTTGCAGATCCAGGTCCCGAAGTAGTAATAATCGTTTCACCGAGCTCGTAGAAAATCTCATTAACACCGGTGACTCCAGTGGCAGGATCATATTCGATCGTTTGCCCATCAACTTCGACTATCACAGAGCCATCGTCTTCAACACTTATTTCTCTACTCAGATTGCCTTCTATCGTCCAAGTGCCCAGAGTGTTTGTCTCTTTGTCCCATTCGACACGCTCAATAGTGTCATCTGATTCACCTACGTTTTCCCATGCTATGTCCAACGTCGTATCGGTTTCTGATATGTCAGCCTCGCTGTTTAAAGGCTTACCAGAAGGGTCGAGCTCGACAACTGTTCCATCTTCGAGGGTGACGATATACCCTCCATCTTCGGTTCGCTCACTCGTTTGCGTGTTTCCATCAGCGTCGATGAACGAAGATGTGTTCGAAAGAGGGTTGTATTCGTAAATGTCCCCGTTTGAATTTGTGAGGACTTCATTGCCGTCCTGATCTATTCGAAGAATCTCGATCACTCCAGCTGGGTTCACAAAAGTAGTTTGCTGAGTTCCGGCATCGTATCGAACTGATGACCCGTCGCTTCCTGTAGTAATGTACGAACCATCATCGGAGAAGACCGTGTTTTCAACATACCCGTCAGGAGACGTAACTCGAACAGTTGAACCATCTGCAGAGGTCGTTGAAGTCCAGCCATCGCTAGAAACTTCAGTTCTTCGCCCTTCGCCATCAAGGGTAATGATGGTGGTAACGCCGTATGGGTCCTGAAAGGTTTCAGACCCATCATTACGGATCACTAAATTTGAACCATCAGCAAAGGTGACTACAAGATCACCGTCAGGGTTAAATGTACCAACGTCGCGGGTTCCATCGGGATAGATAATTGAGAATGAACCATCAGGGTCTTCTCTTCGGATTGTTCCATCACTGGAAGTTTCGGTTCTAACTCCTGTCTCGGGGTCAACAAGAATTTCGACACTGAACCCAGATGTGTCAGTGAAGCTTTCGCGGCCATTGTCGTAAACGGTATAGCTGCTGCCGTCATCAAATTGTGTTAGCCAACCAGCAGTATCACCTTGACCTATGGCGACAGTTCGAGATGTCTCACCATAGGGGTCCGTATACTTGGAAGTGCCATCAGCAAACTCAACATAGGTCGACCCATCAGAGTAGCGCTCAACTCGAGAGCCATCTTCCATGATTTCTTCCTCATACCAAGAACCATCGGGCCAAGTAACACGGTAAGTTCCATCAGGGTTCTGTATTTCAACCGTTCCATCATCAAATGTGAGGACGAGCGCTCCGTCTTCGCGAATTTCTTCTTCAGGAGGTATCCAGGTATCAGTATTGCCGTATGCATCGACAAACGTATATGTCCCATCCTCACACCAGGTCCAGACTTCACCATTGTCGTACTCTTCCGTAGTACAACCGGAAGCTTCGTCGAAGGTAACTACTGGAGCTGTCCAAGTCTCAATCGTGCCATCAGCGTCCTGCCACGTGCCAGAACCATCCTCACACCAGGTTGATACCGCCCCATCTGAATAGATTTCAGTACTACAGCCTGTTGACTCGTCGTAAGTGTACGTGCTTGAGTTGCCGAATTCATCGGTCCAGATGCTGGTACCGTCATCACACCAAGTTGATTCGCCATCAGAATAGACTTGCGTATAACAACCCGTTTCTGGGTCGTACTCGGTTTCACCCCAAGTGTCAGTTTCGCCATCAGCGCTTGTATAAGAACCAGAGCCATCGGAACAATAAGTGTCCCTCCCGCCATCCGGATAAAACGTTTCACTACACCCAGTTTGGGCGTTGTAGGTTCCCCGTGTTCCATCGGCATCTTCCCAGCTTGAATCCCCATTTGGACACCATGTGTTGCTCCAGTCATCATAAATCTCAATAGTGCAACCTGTTTCAGGATCGACGTTGACCTCCGGCGCAGCCCACGTCTCTGTGTTCCCATCAGGGTCAGTCCATGAACTAAAGCCATCCTCGCAGTAAACGCTTGAAGAACCATCAGCGAAAATATCTGACCAACAGCCAGTTGCCTCATCATAGGAAGAGATGTTTACGCCACCATCTTCATCCTCCCAGTATTGGGTCCCATCGTCACACCAGGTCTCGGAAAAACCATTGTAGGTCTGGGTAGTGCATCCAGTTTCTTCGTTATAGATTGCCGGCGACCAAGTTTGAGTCTCACCGGTGACAGGGTCAAACCATGACCCTGATCCATCATCACATGATTCGAATATGGATCCATCTTCGTATGCTTCTACCCAGCATCCTGACGCCTCGTTATACTCTCCTGCTGGTTGATAGTTTGATTCATCCCATTCTGCTATACACCATCCATCAGGGTTTTGGGGGTCCTGAGGGTCGGCCGACTCCCAAGTGCCACCTCGTTCTTCACAGGTTGGTTGATCGCGCGCATCCCATGCTTCTCCCGAGTCTTCCCAGCAGTAGCCCCAATCTTCTTGGGATTCCCAGATGCCGCCGCGTTCTATGCATGATTCTTGGTCGGGGGCGGACCAGATTGAACCATCATCTTGCCATCCCTCATAGCAGTAACCCCAATCACCATCAGATTCCCAGATGCCGCCGCGTTCAATGCAAGTTGTTTCATCAGGCGCCGTCCAAAGAGATCCATCATCTTCTGGAACCCATTCCTCATAGCAGTAGCCCCAATCGCCATCGGATTCCCAGATGCCGGCACGTTCTAAACAAGTTGTTTCATCGCGCGCAGACCATGCAGAGCCGTCGTCTTCATAGCACCAACCCCAGTCACCTTCATCAGCCCATGCGCCGCCGCGTTCTATGCATGATTCTTGGTCGGGGGCGGACCAGATAGATCCATCATCTTGCCATTCTTCGTAGCAGTAACCCCAGTCACCTTCATCAGCCCATGCGCCGCCGCGTTCAATGCATGATTCTTGGTCGGGGGCGGACCAGATAGATCCATCATCTTGCCATTCTTCACCGTCCCAAGGGAAGCTGCACATTGTGCCATCCCACGTGCCACCCTCGTCATAGCACCACTGCTCTTCGTCCCATTCCTCTTGCGGGAAGCTGCACATTGTGCCATCCCAGATACCGCCCTCTTCTATGCACCACTGACCATCATTCTCACCATCCTGAAAGGCGTATGTTGGAGCAGCGAACGCAGTAGACAGCAACCCAGTAATAGAGAGGACAACTACTAGTAATTTTCTGCGGAACCGCATCCTGCCTCCTAGAGAACTAAAGAATAATCTACACCTAAAAGTGAGTATGAGGAACTCATGGTACTAACGGATCAATGGCTTGTACTTTATTCGGGTGGGCTGGCTTGTTCCACCGCGTTCCTTGCGAATGAACGCTTCGTATTCGCTGAAATTGCCTTCGAACCATCTAACGAAAGAGTCGCCCTCAAATGCGAGTACGTGGGTGGCGACACGGTCAAGAAACCACCGGTCGTGACTGATAATCACTGCACACCCTGCAAAATTTTCAAGACCGCCTTCCAGAGCTCTTAATGTGTCTACATCGAGGTCGTTTGTTGGCTCATCAAGGAGCAAAACGTTGGCCCCACTTTTAAGAATTTTCTCGAGATGGACTCTATTGCGCTCACCTCCAGAGAGGCTTCCTACAAGTTTTTGCTGATCCGATCCTCTGAAGTTAAATGAAGCTGTGTAAGCGCGCCCATGAATCTCTCTTTTGCCGATAATTAGATTATCGAGGCCTCCGGTGATTTCTTCGTAGACGGTTTTTTCAGAATCAAGTGCATCACGTGATTGATCAACGTATCCCAGCTCCACTGATGAACCAGTAATGATACTTCCGCTATCTGGACGTTCTTCGCCAGTAATCATCCGAAATAACGTTGTTTTTCCAGCTCCGTTAGCTCCTACAATCCCCACAATACCGGCTGGAGGAAGAGAGAAACTCAAATCATCAATCAGGAGCTTGTCATCAAATCCCTTAGTTAGTCCCTTCACTTCGATAACCTGATCCCCTAAGCGGTTATCAGCGTGAATGTTTATTTGAAGCTCGCGCTCGCTCTGATCTTCAGCTTTGGATTCAGCTAGGAGCTTCTCATATGCAGCTAAGCGTGCTTTCCCCTTTGCTTGCCTTGCTTTTGGGGCCATCCGTACCCACTCTAATTCGCGTTCTAAGGTACGTTGACGAGCAGTATCTCTGTTCTTCTCCGATGCTAGCCGTTGCTCTTTTTGTTCGAGCCAGCTCGAATAGTTCCCCTGGTATGGAATTCCACGACCGCGGTCGAGTTCGAGAATCCATTCTGCAACGTTATCGAGAAAGTATCGGTCATGAGTTATAGCGACAACGGTTCCGGCGTATTCCTGAAGGTGCCGCTCCAACCAAGCAACTGATTCCGCATCGAGGTGGTTAGTGGGTTCATCAAGGAGAAGCAGGTCGGGCTGACGAAGAAGTAGCTTACAAAGTGCGACTCGTCGTTTTTCTCCACCAGATAGGAAATCAACATTCATTTCCGCAGGTGGAAGCCTGAGCGCATCCATCGCTATTTCGATTCGACGCTGGAGATCCCACGCTCCTGCAGCTTCTATTTCCTTCTCTAGAGATGACTGAAGGGATCCCAGTTTTTCAAAATCAGCATCAGGGTCAGACCACTGGGAAAGAACGGCGTCATATCGAGCTAGAAGATCCGCAACTTCGCCCACACCATCTATGACATTCTCATAAACCGTTTTTTCAGGACTCAATTCAGGTTCCTGCGGGAGAAATCCGACCGTGTATGGGGGAGTGAGTCTTGCTTCGCCGCTGAATCCATCATCAATACCGGCCATAATCTTGAGAAGAGATGACTTTCCAGCGCCATTAGCTCCAAGAACACCTATCTTGGCTCCAGGAAAAAAGGAGAGGCTGATGTCTTTCAGGACGTCTCTGTCGGGTGGATAGAACCGAGAGCATTTGTGCATGGTAAAGATATATTCAGATGCCATGCACTGAGATTACTTCTCATTAGAGGATAATTCCGCATCAGAGCAGTTATGGCATGCGGCAAAAACCGTTCTATGCTCAAAATCAATGATATCGGCTGTGCTTTTTGACTTCGGAGGGGTAATTACCTCTAGCCCATTTGACGGGTTTGCAGCATATGAAAAAGAAGCAGACCTTCCCGAAGGGTTAATTCGGAAAATAAACAGTACTGACCCAGATACGAATGCTTGGGCAAAATTCGAAAGGAGCCAAATCACAAGAGAAGACTTTTTGGAACTATTCGCCTCTGAAGCCGCTGCGCTGGGATACACAGTTGACTCGGAACGAGTTTTACAATGTTTGTCTACCCAGATCCGGCCGAAAATGGTCCAGACCGTAGAACGATTAAGCAAAATCTACAAGACGGCTATTTTGACCAATAACCTCATCGAGGTATCTGAGGAGGATATTAATCCTGGGCCTTCACGTGAACACCTAGGAAGTGTTTCCTCAGTGGTTGATGCGATTATTGAATCCTCAAAGATAGGTGTACGGAAACCAGACAAGGCGTTTTATCGTATCGCTTGTGAAGTATTAGATGTTACGCCTAAGGAGTGTGTCTTTCTTGACGATTTGGGGATAAACCTAAAACCTGCGAGAGCTATAGGGATGACAACAATCAAAGTAGTGAGCGAGCCACAAGCGCTTCATGACCTCGGAGCAGTTCTCAACGAAGATTTAACGAGCTGAACAACTTTCATTCTGAACTCTGAGTAGTTCCTCCAGCAGCTTCGTAGGCTAGGCTACTCGAATGCGAATAGTTACATGGAACGTGAACTCATTAAAAGCGAGACTACCAAGAGTCCGTGAATGGTTAGAGATAATGCATCCTGACGTTCTTTGCATCCAGGAGACAAAGCTTGCAGAAGACGCATTCCCATCAAGCGAATTCACTGCACTTGGGTATGAAAGCGTCCACCATGGTCAGGGTCAGTGGAATGGGGTAGCAATTCTTAGCAAAGTCGGGATCGAAGACGTGGTAGCAGGTTTCTCAGATGGGGGCGAACCCGACCCAGACGCAAGAATTATCTGGGCTACTTGTGGAGGGGTTCGTGTGGCCAGCGCCTACATCCCCAACGGAAGAGAAGTTGGACATGAACACTATGCCTATAAGCTTTCGTGGTTAGCACGATTGAAGTCTCATCTCGAAATAAACCATGACCCTCAAGACAATGTTGCTGTCCTAGGTGATTTTAATGTCGCTCCGGAAGATAAAGACGTATGGGATCCGAAAGCGTTTAAAGGAGCTACGCATGTCAGTAAGCCAGAACGTAACGCCTTTGAGGAAGTCCTTGATTGGGGCCTCCACGATGTTTTTCGAAACCACTATCCGAGCGAAGAAGGCCTCTATACATTTTGGGAATATATGGCCGGTAGGTTCCATAAACGTCAAGGCATGCGCATAGATTTTATTCTCGCAACGGAGTCACTATCAGCACAATGCAAACTTGTCCTTGTAGATAGAAATGCAAGGAAGGGCGAAAAGCCATCAGATCATGCCCCCTTGCTAGCTGAGTTTGTTTAGTATCTTCACTCAGCTAGTTCAGATCAGGCTTCTTGATAAAATTTCCCGCGATCTCTGCACTTGTCGGAAGTAAACCGCTAGGGCCAATAACGGTTAACTGATCGTCTGCTAGAAGCACTGTTTCGTTCAGAGGCTGGATGATTTCTCCTCTTCGGTATATTGCCTCTATGTGGAGCTCCTGACCTACCTGGAGCTCTTCGATGGTTTTGCCGATTAGTGCTCCGATTTCTGCTTCTGGGAGAAGCAGGTATTGTCCTACTTCCAGACCTGGAAGCAAGGCTTCTTTCACTTCTGACTCAAAAGATGCTTCTGCTACGACCATCGCGTCGTCTGTATGCAGGTATGCCGCTAGTTCTCCCGCAAGTCGTAAAGACCTGCCAGGCTTATTAGCAGTGCCAGCCAAGAAGAATAGGGCGTTTACCCTTTCATTTCTGCCTCCCCATTCCGCAGGGATCACGATCCCCGTTTCGCTGCGAACAATCACGAGATGATCAACCTCAGAATCATCAAAGAAAGCAACAGGTGTTGCAGTGGGGTGGGTTTCTGAAGGTTGAATCCAGAGAGAGCCTGTTTCAAGAAACCGCTCACGTACATCCTCAGGTTCCACACGGAGTATGTTGCTCAAGACTTGAGATGCCCTAGTTGCTGCTTCCGTGATATCGCCATCTTCTGGGACAGAAAGAACAGTGGCACGGGCTATTAAACCTGCATAGTCATCCTCTGACCGTAACCCATGGCTTTGCATAGCTGCTGAAATTTCCCTATCGACGCTTGTATCGGCAGCCTGTCCGAGCCTTTCGAAGATGTGATGGATAGCTCCAGCAGTTTGCTTAACTTTTTTACTTCCAAAGTAATGGAACCAAAGCATTGTTACAGCTATCGACACGCAAACAAGAACAATTGGCAGTACCCCTAATTTAAATATCAAATAGATGGACAATATGATCCCGAAGATATGCAAGTAGGGGAATAATGGCGAGCGAAATCCAGGGGCATATGAGTTGATCCGTGCACCTCGAAGAACAATCACGGCGAGATTAACTAGTGCGAGCTTTACAAGCACGAATGCGCTGGCGAGTTTCGCAATAGCTCCAGCACCAAATGCAACCACAATTACAGTCATACCAATGCCTGTCAGTATTATTCCCCAGATAGGTGTATCAAACCGGCTCATTTTCAAAAAGGAGTCGCTCATCAATCCATCGCGGCTCATCGCCATCGGGTATCGCGCAGCCGACAAGATTCCTGCGTTTGCGGCAGATGCAAAAGCTGCAAGAGCAGCCGCTATGACAAATCCAGCTCCAACAGCTGGCATGTATGTTTCAGCGGCGGTATGAAGCGGCGCTAAGTCTCCATAGAGGTCTGATTGGGGGATAACTGCTACTACTACGAGCATCCCTAGCGTATAAACAACAGTGCTCACGAAAAGAGAGAGAATTACACCAAGAGGGATATTTCGCGAAGGATCTTCGACTTCCTCTGCCATGCTTGCAACCTTGGTTAACCCACCGTAACTAACGAAAACCAGTCCGATAGCCGCAATTAAGCCCTCACTCCCTTTACTGAAGAAAGGTTCAAAATCTCCAGCAGCATTTCCTACTTCCGGCATCCCTGTCGCCAAAAACCATACAACTACTACTAGGAGGAACCCGACCATGGCGAGCTGGATAGATACACCTGTCTTGGATCCAACAATATTTAGCAGGGTGAAGAGCGCAATCAATATCACTGCCGTCAGCTTGCTAGGAAGGTCTATTCCGATCAGGGCTAAATATGCGCTCATAGCTACGAGAGCAAACGCATCCTTCATTACTAGTGACAGCCAGGTAGCGACACTCGTTACTGTTCCCCCTGCTGGGCCAAGAGCCCGTGCTAGGAAATAATACAGCCCGCCTGCTCGTGGCATAGCAGTCGAGAGTTCAGCGACAGAAAGCATCGCAGGTAACGCTAAAAGTCCGGCTATCAAATATGCGAGAATTGCAGAAGGGCCGGCTTTTGCTGCGGCGAAACTTGGGAGAAAGAACAGTCCAGCACTGATAGTCCCGCCAGTGCTAATCACAAATACATGCCCAAGTCCAAGAGACCTTTTCAGGTCAGTAGGTGACTTTTCGTTATCGCCCATGTAAAACCTTAACAACTTCTCGTTCTGGATTTAAGATTTTCAAGCATTTTCGTTAGAAAGGATGCTGATAAGTTCATCCCCATATCTTGCGACGTTGAAGGTACTTAATTGCGGAACTCTTTCTAGCTGGGTTTTAGTTTTAGGTTTTCGGGCTATTAACTCTTCAAAGGCCTCGTCAGAGATCACATCGCTAGGTTTAACGTCAGCCGCTAACGCTCTGGATTCTCTCCAACTATTGAGGTCATTTCGCAGTTGGGAGCTCGGTGGCGAAGTTTTATCGCTAGGGAAAATCTGGTTGCGGAGTATCTGAATCCGCTCTCGAAGCGGAGCTCCTTTCATGATTTGGTCGTTAGCGGCGACCATAGATCGAGATATTTCTTTCAAATAGGGCGAAGCTCGACGACTTACTTTTTTAGTCCCAAATGTTCTTTGTCGCGCCCAAGAACAATGCAGCTGATCTTGGGCGCGCGTCATAGCTACGTAAAGAAGACGTCGTTCTTCATCTAAGGAAGATTCGGAAACAGCATGAGAGATAGGACTAAATCCTTCTTCCAGTCCTGCAATGTAAACAACTGGCCATTCAAGTCCCTTTGCTGCATGGAAAGTAGTGATAGTGACCGAGTTTCTCTCAACAGAATTGTGAACTTCAGTGGCGGTTTCATGATCCATGGGGCTGGTAAAAGGGACAGAGAGCTCATTGAAAATGTTGGCAATTTGGCTTATCTGGGTATGTGTTCTTACAAGTACGGCTTGGCCTGACAATCTTCCAGACTGGAGGTGTCTCTCTTTGATTTTTTTTGCAATATATGAAACTTCAGCGGAGCAATCATTTGCTTGGTATATGGAAGGGATCTCGCCATCTGGCTTATGCGTGTGCATGGCGTTACTCTTTTTGAGGAGCGAGGATGCAGACTCTAGTATCTGCGAAGTTGAGCGAAAATTTTCGTTGAGTTCAACTGTTGTGCTGTTTGGAAAGTATTCATCAAAATTTTCCAGGTATTTTGCATCGGCTCCATTCCATGAATAGATGGCTTGGTTAGGGTCCCCAACTACGCAAATTGAGCTATCTGGTCCTAGCCAAGACCGTAAAAGGGCGAACTGTAAAGGGTTTACATCCTGAAACTCATCAACGAAGATATAGCGGTACTTCCATTGACGCCCTGCAGCATATTCGGCATCGTTTGTAAGATCTGCAATTGCGTATTCCAAGATGTCGTCAAAGTCGATAAGATTCCTTTTCTTCTTTTCCTGGGAGAATTTATGCAAGAATTCGCTAATTTGACTCACGCCAGCAGATGGATCACGTCGGGCGGCTTCCGCTGCAGAAGGATAAGTTTCAGGGGTTAGTCTTCTAGCTGTAGCCCAGTTAACTTCGTTTATCGTTAATTCTCGATCTTCAAAAGAAAACTGTTTGGGGAGAATAGGGTTGAGAATCCGTTTACGGTTCTCCAAAATTGAAGGTACACGCGGGAGGTCCAAATCTTTCCAGCGTGTTTGAAGCTGTGCATAAGCTAAGGCGTGAAAAGTTCCGGCAGTAACTGGACTTGAAAGCCCTAACGTCTCTAAACGTGCCCCTAACTCCTCAGCAGCTTTTTTTGTAAAAGTAAGACAAAGTGCGTGTTCTGGCTCTATCCGTAAGGCCTTACTTTGGTGTGCGATTCGATTCGTTAAGACCCGAGTTTTGCCTGAACCGGCTCCAGCTAGAATCCGTAACCTTTTCGCATCGTTTTTTACCGCGTCATATTGTGCGGGAGTTAAATCATATTTCTGTTGCTCCACGGGGGAAGACTACCGCTAGATTGCCGCCCTAGCCTAAAAAAACGGGAAGTCTTGTTACAAAATATTTAAACACAACCTGCTACATGAAGGCATGTCGGTTATGGTTGCGGTGTTCATCAAAAAGAGCGAAAGTCTTATCTGGGGAGAACAAAGCTTAGGATCGTAGGAGGAGCAAAATGGGGCCTTTACAAGGAAAGAGAATAATCGAAATCGCAGGTATAGGGCCTGGGCCATTTTGCGCGATGGTTCTTTCCGATCTTGGGGCAGAAGTAATAAGGGTTGATAGGGTATCTGCGGTTCCAGATGAATTTCCAGAAACTCCAGGAGTCGATTTACTTAATCGCGGAAGAAAATCTGTGGCATTTGACCTCAAGAACCCTGAAGGAGTTAACGCACTCCTTCGTCTAGTGGAAGAAGCAGATGCCCTTATCGAAGGTTTTCGACCAGGTGTAGCCGAACGTCTGGGAATCGGGCCAGACGAATGTTTGGAGAGGAACCCTCGATTGGTCTATGGAAGGATGACTGGCTGGGGGCAAACCGGACCTTATTCAAATATGGCAGGTCATGATATTAATTACATAGCATTGTCAGGTGTACTTGGAACAATTGGGAGAGCAGGAGAGGCTCCGGTTCCGCCAATAAATCTTGTAGGGGATTTCGGAGGGGGAGGAATGCTTCTAGCACTAGGAGTTTGTGCAGCATTTGTCGAGGTTCAAACCAGCGGGACTGGACAGGTAGTAGACGCAGCTATGACAGATGGATCAGCACTGTTGGCGACAATGATCCATACATTTCTGTCCATGGGTGTATGGGGAGAGCGCGGGACGAATATGCTCGATACGGGAGCCCCATTCTATGATGTATACGAATGCGCTGACGGAGAGTACATTTCGTTAGGGTCAATCGAACCACAGTTTTATGCAGAACTTTTGAGAATAACGGGCCTTGATCAAGAAGACCTCCCAAAGCAGATGGATCGATCACATTGGTCCGAGATGAAAGAGAGAATTGCTAAAACCATTCGAGAGAAAACACGGGACCAGTGGGTTGAGCTAATGGAAGGAACCGATGTTTGTTTTGCGCCGGTTCTTTCGCCTTCAGAAGCCTATGTCCATCCCCACAACCTAGAGCGTGAAACATTCATTGAAGTAGCAGGGGTTAAACAGCCTGCGCCGGCGCCTAGATTTAGCCGAACGCCTGGAGCTGTTGACGGACCACCACCTCATCCCGGGCAACACACTACAGAAGTCCTCTCCAGCTGGGGTTTCACTCAAGAAGAAATCAATGATTTAAGAGAAAAAGATGCGATAAAGGGGTAATTATCTTCTTCCACCGAGGTAACTGATGTCCGACTCTTGCTTTCAGGATTTCTAGTGCCATGATTGGTGTATGACAGTTATTAAAATTAATGCAATCACCGTTCCTGCAGAACATGGAGATGAGGTGGCAAAGCGGTTTGGGGACAGAGTCAATTCCGTTGATGACGCTCCAGGTTTTCAAGGCTTTGAACTTCTCCGTCCTGATGATGAAAGGAGTGAGTGGCTAGTAGTTACCCGATGGGCTGACGATGCGTCATTTGAGGCTTGGCGTAACTCAGACCAAGCTGCCCACGCCCACCAATCTCCATCAGGAGAGAAGCCTCCCAAGCACCTTGGCCTATCAGCAGAGCTTTGGCATTATGTTGTAGAAGTGTCATCTTCTGGAAATAATAACGGGTGACCATTCTTCTAAGTATTCGTGATTTCCATACGGCATTTGCTTTAGTGGTTATCTTTTCAAACCTTACAGCTGCAATTTTGGCTTTCGTAGCTCATAGAGTTCGGGCATATGGCGGCCGGTCATTCTGGGCCTTCATAGTTTTGGCTCAAACCATGGTCTTTGTTCAGGCGATTCTTGGAGTCGCTTTACAGTCTGACGAAAACTTACCACCAAGAGATTTTCACTATTTGTATGGTTTCTCAATGATTGTCTTTATTGCTTTACTTTACGGATACAGGTCGCAGGTTGGCGAAAGACGCTATCTCCTTTACGGCTTCGGAAGTCTTTTCATTATGGGGTTAGGTATACGCGCCTTCTTTATCGGCTCATAAGGATGTTGTTAGCATCATCTTTCGGAAGTTCTGATTTCTGACTTCTACTGGCAGACTTAAATTATGGATAAATGCACTCTTGTAACAGGGGGAACAGGGTATATCGGAAGCCACACCACTGTGGCATTATTGGAAGCCGGATATCAGGTAATAATTGTCGATAACCTCGTCAATTCATCCGATAAGGTCTTGTCAAGAATTGAGAAAATAACAGGCTTAGCACCGATTTTCGTTAGAGCAGATCTTCGCGATACTTCTACGATTACTAAAGTCTTTAAGGAATACCCGATTACTTCAGTGGTCCATTTTGCAGGGCTTAAAGCAGTCAAAGAATCAGTAGAGGAACCAACTAAGTATTATGACAACAATCTTGGGTCTGCTCTGAGTCTGGTAAAAGCCATGGAAACATCAGGAGTTTCGACACTGGTTTTTTCATCATCTGCAACCGTTTATTCACCCTTTGAGGATTCACCAGTTGATGAAGGCGCAACACTTGGCCCTACAAACCCGTATGGGATGACGAAGTATTTCATCGAGAGAATGCTCACCGATGTGGCTTTGGGCGATAAAGATTGGAGTATCGGCCTCCTTCGGTATTTCAATCCCATAGGAGCACACTCAACTGGGTTAATTGGCGAAATGCCCAGAGGGACACCAAACAATCTTGTTCCATACGTCATGCAGGTAGCAATCGAGAAATTAGAGAAGCTCTATATTTTTGGAGATGATTATGAGACTCCAGATGGAACATGCATAAGAGATTACGTCCATGTTGTTGATCTAGCACGCGGCCATTTAGCTGCTCTTCGCTTCTTAGAAAAGACAAAAGGTAGTCATATTTGGAACCTTGGGACAGGGAAAGGCACCTCTGTGCTTGAGCTAATCCAGACGGTAGAGGAAGTAATTGGAAAGTCTATTCCCAAAGAGGTAGTAGGGAGGCGAAGCGGCGATGTCCCGATCGTATATGCAGATGCAGAAAAGGCTTCTGAAGAGCTCTCTTGGAGAGCAGAGAATACTATTTTGAAGATGTGTGCCGACCATTGGAATTGGCAAAAACAGAACCCCGATGGGTATCAGTAGATTCAGCTAGTTTCTAAGGACTCGATCGAGATAGGGAGTAGAAAAATGACCATCAGGGTCTAACTCTTCGAGGACCAATTGAAATTTATTCCACTCAGGGTATAGGTCTGACAATTCTTGACTCGTTCTCGTGTGCACCTTCCCCCAATGTGGTCGCCCATCGTAAGTTCGCATAATATTTTCAACTATTTGGAAATACGGCTCTGTGGGGCTCCCCCTATATACATGGACGGCGATATAACCTGACTTCCTACCGTATGCAGGTGAAAGAGGTATCTCATCGGCACCGAGGACTCTAACTTCGATAGGGAAGGTTATTGGGTGATCTAATTGGTTGGTTGCTTCGCGTACCTTCTGGAAAGCTTCAAACAGACACTCCAAAGGTACGGCATATTCCATTTCGATAAATCGCACTCGACGTGCTGAGCAAAAGACTTTGTGGCTGGATGCTACATAGGAAATTCTCCTCTCAGTAGAGATCTGGTTTTCCAGTATCTTTTGGGCACGTTGTGGGAAAAATTTCGCGTATCTGTTAATCAGCTCGAACCCGCCGTTTGCTATCACTTCGTCACTTAGAAAAGCCTTGTACGGACTTCTATAGCTGGGTGAATCGTTTGTCTTTGAGTTGATTTTCAGTGTCCCTATTTCAGTGTGGGGAAACCAGAAAAACTCTGTGTGATCTGCTGTTCCAATAGCATCTTCGAAGAGTTCAAGAACATTATTGATACTGGTTGTCTGCTCAATCGCCCGTAATCGAAACGCAGGAACACATTGGAGTGTTACTTCTATGATGACCCCTAAAGCTCCGAGGCTTACTCTCGCAGCCTCAAAAATATTCTGATTCTCGGTAGGGGAACATTCCAGTATTCCTCCATCTCCGGTAACGATCTTTAATCCAATGACAGCTTGGCTGATCGAATGGTAATTTATCCCAGTTCCATGCGTTCCTGTGCTGATAGCGCCAGCCAGACTCTGGCGATCGATATCGCCTAGGTTAGGGAGCGCTAACCCATGAGATTCGAGCTCACGATTTAAATCGAAAAGACGTATACCAGCGCCCACGGTTACCTGCATGTGTTCCTGGTCGATTCCGATAATCGAATTGAAATTACTCAGGTCGATCATTATTCCCTCGGAAGCGCATAGCCGGCTGAAGCTATGGCTAGCACCTACAGCTCGGACCTTTTGTCGTTCGGCAACTCCCAGGCAAACCAGCTTGGCTACTTCATCCGTTTTTGTAGGGGTCGCATACTTACTGGGAATACACTTTTGATTTCTTCCCCAGTTAACCCAAGTGTTACTCAAAGTCGTTTTCCTTCCATCCGCATCAAAGTGGCCGAACTACCAACCTCTCAGGTCTATGGGCCACTCTTCTAAAATCCTATTCCCATCGCACGCCAGCATCTTTTGATGCTTAGCTATTGTCGGGTCAACATGTGCGGGAAAGAGAGCTACCAGATCTCCGACATTCCATGTCACATGGCTTTGTCCCTCCGGAGGGTAAAGCGTAGTGTGCTCGTCTGAGCAAAAACCAACAATCCCACCTTCAACTGATGGGTTGCCATGATCCATTCCAAACGCCTTGAGTCCAGCATCTACCACAGCCCAGTTCTTCTCAGGAGCGACTGATATCACTCGAGATATCACCGACAAACACTCCGAAAACGGTAAGCCTAGCTTTGCATAATCAGTGTCCATGAATAGATAAGAACCTGCCTGAATTTCAGTAGCCCAGTTGTTGATATCAAAAGTTCCGGTTCCACCTGCTGAGACAATCGGCCCTCCTACACTCTCGTGGGCCCGCAAGAGGGTCGCCATAGAATCTTTGACCATTTCAGCCTGCTTTGATCTGTCTTGGACCATCATCAGATGCCCCTCATAGCCCATTACTCCCCGAACATTGAGCCCATTTGCCCGCGCATATGTAGCTAAATTTCCGGCCTCTGAAACAGCACAGCCGCACCTTCTTAACCCAACGTTGACGTCTATCAGGACATTAACGACACCTCCTGAAATAGCGGCATCAATAGTTTCTTTAGAGTCGACTGCGACAGTAATCTTGGCTCCATCTTTAGCAATAACGCCCAGCCTACGAGCGTCCAGTACCTCGTTAGCCAGAAGGAGATCATCGGTTAGGCCGGCTGATGCCATGCCCTCCATCTCTTTGACTGTTGCGCAACAAAAGGCTGTATGCCCAGCGCTGTATAGTCGCTTTGCTACAGCGGTTGATTTGAAGGCTTTCACATGTGGCCGAAGAGCGGTCCCAGGCAAAGCATCCGACATTATCAAAAGATTAGACTCAAATCTTGGTAGATCTACCCTAAGGAATGGGGTAGTTTGTTGCTCCAAATCGCTCACAGTGCCACAATACATTCAAGTCGAGGAGACTGCATGAACGTTTTACCTGAAGAAGGGGACCGATGTATGTGGGATCTCAGATGGCGTCACATGACCTCTGAAATCCCCAGACTTTGAAAGCCGCTCTCTGTGTAATTTTTCCTGAACATATCCCTAAGTTTCAATGCTTGTTGATCGTAGGCATCCACATCATCCCATGTTGATCTTGGGTCGAGGATTTCATCAGGGACATTAGGGCAGCTCACTGGCATGCGAAGTTTCAGAATAGGTTGGATTTCCAGTTCAATATCATCAAAGACACCCGAGAGTGCTGAGTCTAAAAGCACGCGCGTGTATTTTAGAGACATTCTTTCTCCCACTCCGTAAGGGCCTCCAGTCCATCCCGTATTTAATAAGATGCATCTGGTGTCGTGTTCCTCCATACGTTTAGCCAAAAGGCTGGCGTATACATGCGGTTTTTGCGACATAAACGGATCTCCGAAGCATGCAGAAAAAGTTGCCTGAGGTTCTGTTACGCCAACTTCAGTTCCAGCTAATTTAGACGTGAATCCAGTTACGAAATGGTACATAACTTCTTCAGGGTTCAGAATTGAAACAGGTGGAAGAACGCCAAAGGCATCAGCTGTTAACAAGACAATTGTCTCCGGATGAGGGCCTTTTGCCCCATCGGCAACTCCTGGGTTGCATGTCAGTGGATATGCGAATCTAGTATTTTCCGTTCTTGACCCATCATTTAAGTCGAACTCCTGGGGATCTGTCTCTTGGATTGCTTTCCCCGAAAGTGCCGGCACATTCTCTATAAGTGTGCCTTTCATGCTTAGCGCTGCGGCAATAACGGGCTCTGCTTCCTTATCGAGGTCAATTAGCTTTGCGTAGCATCCATCTTCAAAATTGGATACACCTGCATCTGTCCAAACGTGTTCGTCATCGCCAATAAGGAGCCGTTTTGGGTCAGCCGAGAGTGTTGTTTTACCTGTGCCGGAAAGCCCAAATAAAATAGCGCTATCTTCGTTGTCGCCAACGTTCGCCGAACAATGCATGGAGAGTTGCCCTTTAGCCGGCAGAACATAGTTCATAACTGTGAACATTGTTTTCTTGTTAACACCGCAGTAGTCGGCCGGGCCAACTACGAGGGCAACACGATTTTCGATATCCATGATAACTGCACGGTTGGACCTAGTGCCGTCCCTGTCTGGCTCTGCGAGGAACGAAGGGACGTTGAGGATCGTCCACCCGGAGGAGCGACGGTCAGAATCATCCCTAACATCTTTAGGAAACATAATGTTGCAGAAGTAAGCGTGTGTAGCGTATTCACCAATGAAGCGGTATGGTTCCGAAAATTCTGGATCCCACCCACAAAAGACATCAGTCACATAAAGTACTGCCTCTTTCTGATTGAGGTGCTCCACGACTCGTGGAAGAAGTTCATCAAACTTTTCCGGAGGGAATTGACCAAAGCCATCTTTCCACCAAACCGTGTTGATGACACTATCTCTTGCGACAGCAAAGGTATCGGTAACTGGTCGTCCTGTGCATGATGGGTCTGTGTAATACACGAGTGGCCCATCTACTCCTAGAGCGGTTTGAAAGGCCTTCTGCTGGTTGGAATCCCCATCTGGATCAACTCTTCCACGGTCATTCTCGATTGCTGCGAAGAACAGCTCGTCCTGGCTGAGGCCGTACTCTAACGAAACGCTAGTCAGGCCAAACTGGTCGCTCAATTCATCTGATAAGTTGCTTTGGGGGTTGTCTGTCATGTGTTCCTCCGGCAGGGACGCCGATTTCAATACCTATTGCAAAAAATCTGGAGTTCCCATATCAACCTCAGATCCAAGTCGTAGATTTGTTGCAAGCCCATTATCTTCAAGATCAAATATCACTCTTTGTCCTTGTCGTAGCATCCGAAAGATTGAACCTTCGAGGGCAGAGGGGGCCAGTTCGTACTCAACAAAATCTCTTTCGGACATGACAACGCCGTCTTTGGTATTTGGGTCGTAGGACTTGATTACTCCCTGCATGAGGATCTCCAGTCGGCCGGTTGTTGCCTTAGCGAATCACCTAAGAATATACGAATTACACCCCAAGAGACGAACCAAAGAGACTTTCATTCCTTTTTGCTAATTAAGTCATAACTGGAGTTGGTTTACGTGATTTCGCTGCCGGAGCTAAGTTAAGAGTAGTATCTGATTCCGTGGGTGAATTTAAATCCTTTTCCGAAACCGACATAAGAGATGTTATTTTTGTTTTTCGTGACTCGTTGAAGACTTACTCGGATGTTTTGAATGCTTTAAACGTATATCCTGTCCCTGATGGTGACACGGGAACGAATATGTCACTAACCCTTGCTTCAGTCGCTGAAGAACTAGAGACGAGTGATGATCAGGGTTCGTCGCAGTGGGAAGCTATCAGTCATGGAAGTCTGATGGGCGCTAGAGGGAACTCCGGAGTGATTCTGTCCCAAATTCTTCGTTCACTGTCAGATAGTTTTGCTGCTGCCGAGGAAATTGATTCTGAAGCTATTTCGATGGCGCTTAAAGCTGCCTCAGAGGCGGCATATGGCTCGGTCATGAAGCCGGTTGAAGGAACCATCCTGACCGTAGCTCGGGAAGTAGCAGAACAAGCTCTAGAAATTGCTAAAGAGGATATCTCCACTGTTGACTTCCTTGAAAAAATTGTTTTTGAAGCAGAATCATCTCTGAAAAGGACACCAGAGTTACTTCCAGTCTTAAAAGAAGCTGGTGTTGTCGATGCTGGTGGGGCCGGTTATGTTCTACTACTTTCTTCATTTCTTCACGTCGCTGATGGGCGTCCAATACCTCCTCCAGCTGAGATGCCAGAAAATATGAGGGCATCAGATCATCTTGCGGTTACAGGTTTAACAGAAGTGGGTGAACTGAGATACGAAGTAATGTTTTTTCTAGAGGCGCCCGATGAGAGCATCTCTGATTTCAAAGAAGACTGGGCTGGCCTCGGCGATTCCATAGTTGTCGTAGGTGGGAATGGTCTTTATAACTGCCACATTCACACCGACGATATCGGTGGGGCGATTGAAGCAGGTATCAGGCAAGGAACTCCCAATACCATCCGAGTAACTGACCTTCATGAGGAGCTGGGGGATCATCGTGAAACGCTTGAAATTGGAGGTGGCAATACTATCTCTGTCACAAATGACTCTCAATCTGCAACAGCGGTTATTGCTGTCGTTGCGGGTGATGGCGTTCAAGCAATATTTGATTCATTAGGGGTGAATGCAGTTGTAAGGGGTGGGCAGTCGATGAATCCGTCAGTTCGTGACCTTCTCCAAGCGACGGAGTCAATTTCGGCTGACCAAATAATTATCCTTCCAAATAACAAAAATATTATTCCCGTGGCTGAACAGGTTAACTCTCAAATAGAGAAGACAGTTGCAGTCGTTCCAACTAGAAGCATTCCTGAAGGCTTTGCATCGCTACTTGCATTTGACCCAAGATCAGATGTTGAAAGTAATCTCAATCCTATGAAAGAAGCTGCTGGGCAAGTAATCCCAGGTGAGATTACGCGTGCGGTTCGCGATAGTGAAACGACAGTAGGAAAGGTCGAAGAGGGCGACTGGATTGGTCTCGACCGAGACGGGGTCTGCGTTATTTCGAAATCAATTACAGAAGCCGCCATTGGCCTGTTGGATAAACTTCTTGGACCAGATCATGAATTAGTAACTGTAATTACAGGAGAAGAGAGCAACCATGAACAGACAGAAGAAATATCCGAATGGCTTGCAGAGAATAAAGAAAATGTTGAAATCGAAATTCATTCAGGTGGACAGCCTCTGTATCCCTATTATTTCGGCGTCGAGTGAATTTCAGATAAGTTTTTCTAGTAGCACGGGCCTGGCGTGCTTTTAACCATTTTAGGGGATTCCGCTCATCGTTCTTCCAAATCGACTAAACCAAATACATGCAGCGCCTGACATCACCGCTCACATTGTCGGACCTTGATAACTTACCTGTCTCGCGCCTCAAGGGTGTCGGAGCAAAAAAAGAAACGGCACTCAAATCTATTGGGATCGAAACAGTGCTTGACGTCCTGTCGCACTATCCCCGAAGGTATATCGATAGAACAAAGGAAGCAAAAATAGGGGCACTTCAAGAGGGCGAAGAAGGAATGGTGCTCGCTGAAGTTTTAGATGTCCAAACCATCAGGACGAGAAATCGAAAGAAGATAGTCCGAGCTGAAGTCACTGATGGAACTGGAATCCTTGAGATTACGTTTTTCAACCAGCCATGGAGAGCTCGACAGCTCCAAGAGGAGATGCATGTAGTTATCTTCGGGAAGTTAGACATATATCGGGGGAAAGGAAGAATGACCAACCCAGTAGTTGACTTAGTTGGAGATAAAACGGGGAGAATTGTTCCTGTGTATCAACAGTCGGGTAAAGCAGGCCTCTCAACTTGGGAGATAGGTGCATGGGTAGCAGATGCCCTGCACAAGTCCAGAGTTAGAGGGTTTGCGGATCCTTTACCTTTGTCGATTCGCCACCGCCATAATTTGGTTGACCGGACCACAGCACTTACAAACATTCACAACCCAACCTCAATAGGTGAGACCATAGAAGCCCGAAACAGGCTGGTCTTCGATGAGCTTCTGAGGATCCAGTTGGTTCTAGTTGCAAGAAAGCGAATTTTTGAACTTGCAAATCATGGGATAGCACACGATTTCCAAGGGAAATTCATTGACCTCCTTCTTTCAACGTTGCCTTTTCAGCTCACAGGTGCACAGATCCGTGTTATCAACGAAATTACGGGCGACCTTCAGTCACAGATGCCAATGCACAGGTTGCTTCAAGGTGATGTCGGCTCAGGCAAGACGCTTGTCGCTGTTGCCGGATTACTTGGGGTTGTCGAAGGGGGTAGGCAGGGAGTGATAATGGCACCGACAGAAGTTCTTGCTGAACAGCACTATTTGGGTATCTCAGGCCTGATCGATTCCATGAAAGTCCCCTGCCCTGAGACTTTGATGGGTGAAAGGCCTCTGAGGATCGAACTTCTGACTAGCAGGACAGGCCAAAGTGATAGAAATCACATTATTGCCGGACTTTCTAGGGGGTCAGTGGACATTGTGATTGGAACCCACTCGTTAATTCAAGAAGGCGTAGAATTCAAAAACTTGGGGCTGACTGTAATCGACGAGCAGCACCGTTTTGGGGTCGATCAACGAGCGGCACTTCGGGCCAAAGCATCAGGGGAGGAAATCCCAGATCTTTTGGTCATGACAGCTACTCCTATACCAAGAACAGCGGCGATGACGGTATACGGGGACTTAGATGTTTCAATCCTAGACGAATTACCACCTGGCCGGACCCCCATTTCAACGAAATGGGTTGAAGATGATAGCGAAGTCTGGGAAAAGGTCAGAAGCCAGATAGCGAAAGGAAAACAGGCCTATGTTGTCTGTCCCCTTATAGGAGAAAATGAAACAACACAAAAAGCTTCTGTTGAAAAAACGCACAAGCGACTAATAGAGACTGAACTCAAAGGGCTAGAAGTGGATCTTTTGCATGGTCGTCTGACAGGGCCAGAAAAATATGAAGTGATGACAAGATTTAGAGATGGGGCTACAGATGTGCTTATCTCGACGACAGTTATCGAGGTGGGAGTAGACGTTCCGAATGCAACGGTTATGGTTATTCTCGATGCTGAACGTTTTGGCATCGCCCAACTCCACCAATTACGAGGCAGAGTAGGTAGAGGCGATATGGAGTCCTGGTGCTTTCTCGTTAGCGGGGCTAGGACTGATGAAGCAGTTCAAAGGCTAACTGCACTTGAATCGTCAACCGATGGATTCGAATTAGCTGAGATTGATCTAGAGATTAGGGGTGAGGGAACCATCATGGGCGTAATTCAAAAGGGTAGAAACGATTTGAGACTCGCCTCATTGCGAAGAGACAAGCAGTGGGTAGAACATGCGCGAGACGCAGCCATCCAACTTCTCGATCTCCCAAAAGGTAACGACGACATCTCTCTTCTTATTGAAGAAGTAGAATTCTTGTTAGGGGGAGCAGAAACAGAGTATTTGTTCAAATCCTAGTCTTGCAATATTCAAATATATTTCGCCTTTAAATCCTATTCCTCTAAAACGATGTCCCACCTGTCGAGACAATCAAGGCACCTGTAGAAAGCTACCATTCCCGGACTCCATCCATCTCTTGGCGCATCGCTGCCTAAACGGCACCTTCCACCGCAATCAACACAGACTATTTCTTCTGGGATTTCCATTGTCGCCTACATCTTCTTCAGGCTATTGTTGCGCATCATGCGCATCGTATCGGGCATTGCAAAGGGAAGAAAGATAATCCCTCCACAAATTGAAGATGTCCGCCCGACTAAAGACAGGGTCCGCGAAGCAGTCTTCAATTCGTTAACAAGTTTTGATTTGATTGAAGGACGACATTTTTTTGATTTATTTGCTGGGTCTGGGGCGCTTGGCTTAGAAGCACTTTCACGCGGTGCAAAGAGTGCTACTTTCGTTGATCACCAGAAAGCTTGTATCGACGTGATTTACGAGAATATTGCAACATTGGAGTTCCGGGATATAGCTGAGGTAAAACATTGTGATTATTTACAAATTGTTGAATCTATAGGTGAGCATGATGTCGCACTCCTCGATCCCCCATATACATTTCTAGATTGGGATGATCTTCTAGAGTCGTTGCTGGCCGAGGCAGTAGTTATTGAATCAGAGCGCGAAATACTGCTACCAGAACCATGGACATCGATAAAGGCAAAGAAATATGGATCAACATTCGTAGTTATCGCCAAACGGACGCGCAAAATACCTTAACTAGCAACTACCGGAAGAAACTTTCTCTTGCCTTTGAGAATTAATTAAATTCTCTCGTATCTCAGGTGGCAACTAACTCTTCGAAGTGTTGAGGAAAACCTCAGGTAGACTGCGTATATGGCGATAGCACTGTATCCCGGTTCATTTGACCCTCTTCACGATGGGCATGTTCATGTAGTTAAGATTGCATCGCAGATCTTTGAAACCGTTTATGTTGCTGCTATGTATAACCCAGCGAAAGAAGGGTTTCTTCCTCTAGAACAGAGAGAAGAGCTATTAGGAGAATGTTTCTCCAAGATCGACAACGTTATTACTATGAGCTCTCCAGATTTAGTTGTCCAAGCAGCTCAGAGTGTTTCCGCCTCTCATTTAGTTAAGGGAATACGAGGTCCTTCTGACCTTGAAAGCGAAATTCAGATGGCCCAAACCAACAAAACTGTATCAGGCATACAGACAATATTTATTCCTGCTGAGCCACAACTCTCATATCTTTCAAGTAGGTTTATACGCGAGATATCGCTCCAAGGTGGAGACATCACTGGATTAGTTCCAGATGAAGTTGCCAACTATCTAGCAAAGGGGGAATAGCGTGACAGATCTCGGGGATTCAAATACTGGAAGTGAAGATGTGTTTGAACCAGTTACGCCGTATCAAGCCCCAGAGGTAGAGAGGCTCCTTCAAACTTTAATAGACCTGGTAGAAGCCGCTAGGCCAGTACCGCTTTCTGCATCTTCGATGATAAATAAAGAGGAAGTCCTTGAGATATTAAAGGATGTCTCGCTTCGTTTACCTGATGAAATTCGAGCAGCACGGTGGCTTCTCAAACAAAGGGAAGACTTTCTTGCCCGAACACAAAGAGAAGGTGACGAGCTTATGGACTTAGCTCGTGCCCGAGCTGGTCAGATGGTACAAAGATCAGAAGTCGTCAAAGCTGCGGAAGTTCATGCTCGACGGGTTGTAGAGGCTGCAGAAAGTGAAGCTCGACGTTTGAAGCTAGAAACAGAGGACTTCTGTGATCAAAGACTTGCAAGTTTCGAGGCTCTCTTAAATAGGACTATTCACTTGGTTGCAGATGGAAGGACAAAATTGCAGGGTGACCCTCTTGCAGATCTAACTGCGGCCCATCAACCTCACGCATTAGAAGATGAGAGTGGCCCCAACTTGTACGATCAGGATGAAAGTGGCGCCAACTCCTAATCAAGAAGATTCTCTTTGCTACGATCTCCCGAAATTATTCACAAGGGATGGGGCGGTAACCCTACCGGTAGCCTGGGCCTTGAAAAATCTATCAACGAGTTATTCTGAAGCCCAACATCTGGGTGGCGAACTACGAGCTGAGGCTTCGGGAGAGAAAATTGTCGTAAGTGGAGAACTGTGCCTTACCTGGAGCGGGCCTTGCAGGAGATGTCTTGAAACCACTAACGGAGATAATGAGCTAATTATCTCCGAAATTTATGAACGGGATTCAACAGAAGGAGAGACATTTGAGTTGCCAATGGATCAAATTCTCGATCTTCGGCCGATGTTGCAAGAGCAGATACTTCTCGCACTTCCACTAACCCCGCTTTGCTCAGACGATTGTAAGGGTCCTATCCCAGAAGAATACCCCGCCAGATCCGAAAGCCAGCAAGAGGGAAATCACAACTTAGATCCACCAATCGACCCCAGATGGGAAGCGTTAGGGTCTCTAACCTTCGAAGAAGAAGAAGGAAAATTAGGCGATCTGCCCAGATAACAAATCAAGTAACAGGAGAACATTCTCCACAAGAGGTAACGGTTCGCTATTTTTGTCTGTAAATTGGACATACTATGGCAGTCCCAAAAAAGAAAACATCTAAGTCTAAAACAAGAAGTCGACGAAGTTCAGCGTGGAAACTATCCGCATCGACTTTAAATAAATGCCCCCGTTGCGGAGCAGCTCGACGACCCCATCATGTTTGCGGAAATTGCGGATGGTATAACGGGCGCGAAGCGTTAGACCTTAACTAGGAGATCAAGGTTCTCGAATGGACCATAACGCCTTACCAGTAGCGGTAGATGCAATGGGTGGCGACAATGCACCTTCTGACATTATCAAGGGGGCAGAGTTAGCTATTGAGGCTGGAATTCCTGTACTCCTTGTTGGGCATCCCGACGCACTGTCAGATATTTCAGGTATCCCTACTAAGTTCGCCTCTGAGATCATAGAAATGGGTGAAGATCCAGCAACAGCCGTCCGCAAGAAAAAGGATTCTTCACTAGTTCGATCCGCTGAAGCTGTTCGTGATGGCGAAGCCATCGCGATGATTAGCGCAGGAAATACTGGTGCGACCATGGCATCGGCTTTATTGAAAATAGGAAGAATACGTGGGGTTTCCAGACCTGCAATAGCAACGCCTATCCCTATCCCTGGAAGCGAGAATCCAAATATTCTTTTGGATTCCGGCGCGAATGCAGAATGCCACCCCGAATGGCTAGTTCAATTTGCTGAAATGGGCGCAGTCTATGCAAGGGACAGATTTAACATCGCTAGACCAAAGATAGGGCTACTTTCAATTGGCGAAGAACCCGGTAAAGGGTCCCCTTTAGTTAAAGAAGCCTTTGAGCTTTTAGATGACCAAAGCTGGCAAAGTAGATGCTCAGGAGAATTTATAGGCAATGTAGAGGGAAGAGATTTAATGAATCCCGAGATCGATGTAATCGTTACTGATGGGTTTACTGGAAATGTTGCCCTAAAGACCCTTGAAGGAACTGCAAAATCTATTGTCAGCGCCCTACTAGAGGTTTTCTCCTCAAGCTCGGACGCAAAGGAAGGGGCTAAATTACTAGCACCTGCTCTGCTTCCTCTGTATGAAACACTCGACCCCGAATCTGTTGGAGGTGCGATACTTTTGGGAATCAAAGGGGTAGCTATTGTCAGTCATGGGTCCTCAGGGCCAAAGGCAATCTTCAATGCGATCTCCACAGCGCATGAATTATCTATAGACAAACATGTTCAGCATCTTGAGCATGTGATTAAGCAATAGAAATTTCTCTTTCGAAGAACTCCACGAAACATCATCTATCGCTAGAATTAAGACAATTCGAGAATGAAAGATCTATTATGCCCGCAGAAACACATATGCAAGGAGACCCTCTGGGTCGAGATGAAATCCTAAAGCTAGTCAGGGATCGTCTGGGAGAGATACTTGAGGTAGAACCGAGTTCTATCCAAGAAGGAGATTCTTTCCGCGATGATCTCGATGCAGACTCGCTTGCATTGATTGAACTGGTCGAGGCCATTGAAGAAGAGCTCTCTGAAAGATCAATAGACTTCAGAATCGATGATGAAGACCTAGAAGAACTAAAGAGTGTTCGCGATGCCGTTGACTATGTCAATTCGCGGTTAGGTTGACGGTATTGCCCCAAGAAAAATATGAGAGCTTATACAATAAACTGAGCTACAGGTTCAATAACGAGGATCTACTGCAAGTAGCTTTAACGCATAGCTCTTGGTGTGCAGAGAATACCGGAAGTCCTTCAAATGAGCGACTGGAGTTCCTCGGGGATGCGGTTTTGGGTATGGCAGTAACCAGATATATATACAGTCAGTACCCAGAGCTATCCGAGGGAAAGCTGAGCCAACTCCGAGCTCTCGTAGTTAGCTCATCTAGCCTTTCACAGCTTGCTGAAAATCTAGGTGTCGCGACATTTCTACGATTAGGTAAAGGCCAAACGGCATCTGATAACGCGCTACCCCCCTCGATGCTAGAAGATGCAATGGAAGCAATCATAGGAGCCGTTTTCTTGGATGGAGGATGGGAAGCAGCTGAAGGGCTTGTTTTAACATTGTTGGGTGACCGAATTGAAGAGAACTCAGAAAGAAACAACGAGGATGCAAAAAGTCGATTGCAGGCGTTAGCGGGGCAACACTTTTCTGCCTCTCCTGAATACGCATTCACAAGTGTGGGTCCTGCCCATGAAATGAAGTTTTTTGTAGATGTTTCTATAAGTGGGCGCTTTCTCGGACATGGTGAAGGTCGGAGCAAGAAAGAAGCTATGCAGTATGCTGCTGAGCAAGCATTAGCTCAACTTATGGATGAAGAAGATCTCAATACCGATAAGATGCGATAATCAATATTCCAAAGAGGAAAAAATGATCGAACTTCCTGAAGTTGAAACTATACGAAGAGACCTCGACAGAGACTGTGTCGGGAAAAAAGTTAAAAATATTGAAGTTAGAATTGCTCGGATCGCTGGTGGTACCAGTAATAAATCGCTGATTGAGAAAAGTTTCGATCAAGAGAAAGTGACATCAGTTAGAAGAATCGGAATGCTTATCTGCATTGATTTCTCAAATGAGATGAGCTTACTTTTCGGACTCGGCACCGGTGGGCAAATGTTACGAGTCCCAAATAAGAAAGAGGAAAATTCGCGTACTGGTGTAATCGTATCCTTCACCCAGCAGGGGCAGTTAAGACTAATTGACAACAACGCTGATGCGACACTTTCATTCCATGAAACAGAAAATATCTTCGAAGATCGACCGGAACTTCTCGAATTAGGGATAGACCCGATCGAGAACCCCGTTACTTGGGGTGAGTTCGCATATCGATTGCATTCATACAAGATAAAACTTAAAACGCTCCTCACGGATCAGACTTTCCTCATAGGAGTTGGGCCAATGTATGCAGACGAAATTTTATTTGAAGCCGGACTTCGCTACGACAGACTATCGGATTCTTTAACGACCAATGAAGTTCGTCGACTCTGGCAGTCAATGGTGCAGACGCTATACGATGCCGTTAAATACGGCGGATCAAGCATAGAGGATAGTTTCTTTGTCGGAATCACTGGAGAACCCGGCTCCTTTCAAGACCATCACTCGGTCTTTCAGAAGCACGGAGAGTTAAGTCCTAGATCCCGAAAACCCATCGCACGATCAAAATTCGGTGGAGAGTGGACCTACTACTGCGAACAGAGCCAAGTCTGAAATAGAAAAAATAAAGTTACAAACGTGTAATTTGCCTCCAAAGCGACTATGTTCACCCTGTGTTCCTGAAATCAATGACATTAAAGGGATTCAAGTCCTTTGCCGACTCAACTGTTCTAGATTTTGAACCCGGAGTCGCAGTGGTCGTTGGCCCAAACGGTAGTGGTAAATCAAACGTAGTTGATGCGATTGCTTGGGTACTTGGAGCCCAGGCACCTGCTTCGGTGCGTTCACAGAAGATGGATGATGTTATTTTTGCCGGCACTGCAAAGAGGGCGGCATTAGGAAGGGCTGAAGTAGCGTTAACAATCGATAACAGTGCCAAAATGCTTCCTATTGATTTTGAAGAAGTGACGATAAAGAGAATCTTGTTTAGAGATGGAGAGAGCGAATATTCCATGAACGAGGTTCCTTGCAGGCTTCTAGACATTCAAGAACTCCTTAGCGATACGGGAGTTGGCCGCCATCAACATGTCATCGTTTCACAGGGGCAGATAGATGCCGTTCTTAACGCGAAACCGGAAGAACGGAGAACTATCATCGAGGAAGCTGCAGGGATCCTAAAATATCGAAGACGAAAAGAGAAATCTCAACGGAGACTCAAAGCATCTGAAGAGAACCTAACTCGATTACAAGATCTTGTACGCGAGGTAAAACGCCAGTTGAAGCCTCTGGAACGACAAGCAGAAGCCGCCCGAACACATGGAACGCTGGCATCTGAATTAAGCACATTGCAAATTCATTTAGCTGGGAAAGAAATCACAGCTCTTCGTGAGGTGATTAATGCCATACAATCAGGCCGTCAGGAACACGGAACTTCAGAAAAAAATCTGCGGTCCCAGTTGGCTACCCTTGACACAGACATTGAAACAGCGGAAGATCAATTAGCATCAACAGGGACAGGTGAAGCTAGCGATCAACTTGCTGCCACAGAGGGTTTGAGAGAACGTGCGCGGGGACTTAAAGCCCTACTTTCAGAACGAATTTCTGGATTGCAACGCGACTTAGATCGTCGATTAGACGGAGGAGTTGTTGAAACATTAGAAGCTGAAGCCGCAAGGCTCCAAAAGGAACTTCAGGAAACGTTCGAGAAATCTAAACTTCTCGAGCCTTCAACCATGGAAGTTGCCGAAGCAGAGAGGCATCTGAAGGAAGACAGGAACGAATTCCAGCAGAAACTATTTGAAGATATTTCCCCTAACGGGGTTGAAGCGGCAGAAACTAGAGGAAAATTAGCAACCATCGCCGCCTCCATAGACGCACTTGAAAATAGCCGTGACCAACTCAACCAGAAAATTTCTACCCTCACAGGAGAAGAAAAGAACACTGGTGATCTGCTGGATGAACTCACCAATAAGATGTCAATACTTGGTACACAAAAGAGCCTTCTAAGCAAAGAGATCGACACCCTATTTACGTCCCAATTAGCCGCCGAAGAAAAAGAGAGAGCCACTGAAGAGCTTCTAGCTGAAGCAAGATTGGAAAGTAAAGCATGGGTCGCAAGAGCCGATGCCTTGTCAGAGGCTCTGGATCAAGCCAGGAAATCTAGCGGGGCGGACGAAATCTCTGAACTAGAAGGTGTTGTCGGCACACTTTTGGAACTTATCGAAATCGATGATGATTGGGCACCAGCCATTGAGGCGGCTATCGGGTCAAGTTTTGCTTCAGTAGTTGTGCGGGATCTTGATGCAGCAAAACGAGCCTTGGAAGCGCTTAGATCCGGACAGCTATCAGGTGGCGTGATCTCCGTTGACCTATTAAAGAAACCTGAGGTAGAGGGAACATTAAGAGCTCATGTGCGCTCAACAATACCTTTGGTAGAAGACTTGCTGGATAGTTTACTTGGAAACGTAACTGTCGTAGACGACTGGACAGCTGGTGTCTCAAAGGCCACAACAAACCCCCAAAAGGTATTCGTAACCCGAGATGGAGATAGATTCGCTCCAGATGGCTGGCGAGTAGGAACGGCAGGAATAGCAGCGACTGGGAGTGCACTAGAAGAGGCCATATCCCAGTCTGAAGAAGCAATTGATCAAGTTCGTCAACTAGAAAAAAACCAGAGTGACTGCAGACGTATTCGAAAAGAAGCAGAACGCGCACTCGAGAACTGCCGGAGCCAGTTGAAGATCACAGAACGAGATCATGAAGAGTTAAAGGATGCGCTCTTTAGAAACCAAAGTGATCTTCGTGCGCTTCGAGTGGAACTCGAAGGTCTAGAGGTCCAAAGTGCTGGAACGATAGGGACACTCCAAGAACAAATCCAGATTCAAGAAGCGCTAGTCCGCAGCTTGCCCGAATTAGAAACATTTGAAAGCGAGGCTTTAAACCGGAGTAAAATTGCAGAAGAAGCCGGAAAAGAATTAGACCGAAGAGCTCATGAACTCGGAGAGCGAAGAACCAACATTGAAACTCAAATAGCGGCCAATGAGGAAAGAAAACAATTTCTCGAAACTCGCTTAGAGGATGTAAATAAACGACTTGACGGGTACACGTCCGAAAGGTCTGATGCCCAAAGTCGACGGGTCCATCTGGAAAGAAAGCTTCGTCTGGCTGAAGCCCTCCGCAAAATAGTAGAAGAAAAGTCCAATGCAGTGGAAGAAGAATTGATGGATTTGCGGAGGATGCGCCAAGAACAATCCGAAGCAGCTCAAGCAGCGATAAGCCAATTAGATACTTTCAGAAAGGCACGGACAGAAGCAGAGGCAGAGTTAGCAAAAATACGAGAGG
>PBIQ01000028.1 GCA_002720485.1 Acidimicrobiaceae bacterium | reverse complement strand
TATCGTTCCATTTCTAGTGGGGATCCTCATACTCCTTCTTCTAGCTCACCTTGCAGTAAGAAAGTTTGCTCCTCGAGCAGACTTTTCCTTATTGCCATTAGCAGGCCTGCTGAATGGTATTGGATATTTTGTCATCGCACGTCTTGATAAAGACTTAGCTGGTTTACAGGCAACATGGACACTCATCGGTGTTGCAGCATTTGTCGCCACACTTGTTCTCATTCCTCAGGTTAGACGTTTAGAGCAATACCGATACATATTGATGACTATCGGCGTCATCTTTCTTATCATGCCGTTAATTCCAGCGTTCGGAAGAGAAATAAATGGAGCGAGAATATGGGTATCCATAGGTTCGATTAACTTTCAACCAGGTGAATTTGCAAAAATCGCTCTAGCTATTTTCTTTTCCGCCTACATGGTCGAAAAACGTGACGTTTTAGCAATCTCAGGCGTCGGCCGTTTTGGCGTCGCTGTCCCAGATATTCGACATCTTGGGCCGATACTTCTTGCCTGGGGAGTTTCTCTTATTGTTATGGTTGCAGAAAAAGATCTTGGATCCTCCCTTCTCTTCTTTACGCTTTTTATCGCAATGCTCTGGATCTCAACTGGTAAAACATCGTATTTGATTATGAGCGGGACTCTTTTTTCAGGAGGGGCACTACTAGCTTGGAGTCAGTTTACGCACGTGCAGCAGCGAGTCGATATATGGCTTAGACCCTTTGATGACCCAACTGGGGATGGGTATCAAATAGTCCAGAGTTCATTCGCTATGGCAGAAGGAGGATTAACAGGCACTGGATTAGGAGTGGGTAACCCCGAAAATATTCCAGAAGTAGAAACAGATTTTATACTGGCAGCTATTGGAGAGGAATTAGGGCTTGTAGGGGCGACGGCAGTTCTAGTACTTTTTTTGCTTCTCGTTGGAGCAGGATTAAAAGTGTCTCTGACATCTACACGGCCATTCGAAAAACTCTTATCAGCCGGATTAACAACCCTGCTTGGATTTCAAGCTTTTATCATTATCGCGGGTGTTGTCCGTCTTCTTCCACTCACCGGGGTCACACTCCCATTCGTAAGTTATGGGGGTAGCTCACTGCTTGCGAACTGGATTCTCCTAGCACTCCTGCTCAGGATTTCTGACGAAGCACGAAGCGGCGAAACAGGTGAGAATCCGACGTCAATGGGGTCTAGATGAATCGCAATATACGAATCTTAGGAATCGCACTCATTCTTTGCTTTGTAGCTCTCTTTGTGCAGTTAAACAGAATACAGATCTTCCAACAAAAACAGCTTCAGGAGAATCCCAGCAACATGAGATCTGTCATCCGTGACTTTAATCGCGAGCGGGGAGAAATTATCACAATCGATGGTCAGGTAATCGCTACGTCCCAAAAGGTTGATGGCCAGCTCGAATATGAACGTTTATACCCGTATGAAGATTTATATGCTCATTCAACTGGATTTTTCTCGTTTCAATATGGGGCTGATGGGTTAGAGCGTTATTACAATGACCAACTTGCCGGGCAAAAAGAGACGCAACAGTTCAACAGCTTAAAAGACATCTTTACCGTCACCGACACTTCAGCCGACCTCACCATAACTCTTAACCATTCTGTGCAACAAACGGCAAAAGAAGCTCTGGGAGAACGAAATGGATCAGTCGTTGTGGTCGATCCAAGAACAGGAGCTATTCTCGCATTTTGGAGTTACCCGTCGTATGACCCAAGTGTCTTTGGTTCTTCGGATTTACAAGCTGGAGAAAAAGCTTGGGAAGAGTTTTCATCGCTTCCAGTAGGAGAGGACCCACGATTACCCAAAATGTATAGAGAGATTTTCTTCCCAGGGTCGACTTTTAAACTTGTGACAGCTTCAGCTGCGCTCACTTCCACATCTGCCACCCTAACTGAACCTAATTTTGAAGTAAGGGCCACATATACGCCTCCTCTCACTACATTCCCACTCCAAAACTATGCAGGAAGTACATGCGGGGGAGACATCCTAGAAGGTTTGCGTGTTTCTTGTAACACTACATTTGCTGAATTAGCGGCAGAAATCGTTGGGGCTGAGGCGTTGATCGCGACTTCTGAAAAATACGGTTTCAATGAGTCCCCCCCGATTGACCTTCCTTCTCCAGCTGAATCTGTATTCCCAGATGATTTCGGAAGCCAAGTAGGGACAACTGATAGTGAACCTCCAGTTCCTATCCTCGAGAACACACCGGCCCTTGCTCAATCAGGCATTGGACAGTTTAATGTCAAAGCCACTCCGCTTCAGATGGCTCTGGTCGCAGCAGCCATTGCGAATGATGGAATCCTAATGAAACCTCACCTCATGAATTCATTTACAGACCAGAGCGGAGAAATTATCGAGATCTATAAACCATTAATTTGGCAGACTGTACTTTCACGACAAGACGCCCTTAGCCTCCAATTAGCCATGGAAATTACAGCTACTTCAGGGACAGCAACGAACTTAGCAATATCCGGAATAGTTGTTGGCGGGAAAACAGGGACAGCCCAAGTCGACGCAGAACGACCTGATGATACCCACGGTTGGATCGTTGGATATGCCGGTCCTAGCGATGGTGAGTCAACGTTAGCTATTGCTGTAATTGTTGAGTCGTCTCCCGGCCAAGGACAGCTAACCGGAGGTGCCGATGCAGCCCCAATAGCTAAAGAAGTCCTTTTGGAAGCCTTAAAAACTCAAGGATTTTTAGAGTAACTCGTACCTAGAGAAAGCCCCAAAGATGACTTTTATGTTACTGAGTTCCTAGGGTGAACCTACCTGACCCTTGATCGCTATTAAACTTTGACCCTATGTCCGAACAAGGGCCGATAATTCTAGGCGGAAGATATGAACTGCAACGGCGATTAGCTCGCGGAGGCATGGCTGAAGTTTTTCTTGCTCAAGACCAACTTCTCGGCCGGCCTGTCGCTGTAAAAGTTCTATTTCCTGAATTTGCTACAGACCCCGCTTTCGTTGAGCGATTTCGTCGCGAAGCCCAAGCCGCAGCAAATTTAAGCCATCCCAATATTGTCGGTGTATACGACTGGGGAAGAGAAGGAAAAACATATTACATAGTGATGGAATATGTCGAAGGAAGAAGCCTCTCTGAAATTATCCGAACAGAAGGACCTTTAGCAGCTGTTCAAGCAGCTGAAATAGCGAAGGAAATAGCTTCAGCCCTCGGGTTTGCCCATAAGAATGACGTGGTGCACCGCGACATGAAATCTGGAAATGTGATTGTTTCGGATTCAGGTCAAATAAAAGTCGCTGATTTCGGTATAGCGACTGCCATCTCCGGAAATGGGCAAACTAACCTCACCCAAACTGGAGCTGTAATGGGAACAGCAACTTACTTTTCTCCTGAACAAGCACAAGGAAAACCTCTAGATGGCCGGAGTGATCTTTATTCCCTTGGAATTGTTATGTACGAAATGCTTACAGGAAGTCCACCCTTTAGTGGAGATAGTCCAGTTTCGATCGCATACAAACATGTACAAGAACAGCCTGAACTTATTTCTGCACGGCGCCCGGGTGTTGCTGAAGCATTGCAAGCCATAACCGCAAAATTGTTAAACAAGGAACCAGATCAGAGGTATAGCCGAGCGGAAGAGCTGCAATCGGATCTAGAGAAATTTCTTTCCGGTTGGCACTCGTTAGGACCTGAGGGCCTCTCAGAAACATCTGAGACAACGCGAGCTGCTGATCCTTTGGAAACCGCAGCTACACAAGTCAACCCAGTTCAAGTCAATCAAGGACAGACAGACCCAAATTATCCAGGTCCACCATATCCACCGCAATACTTCGACCCTTATGAACGGAATGATCGACGGATTTGGCTCTGGGGACTCCTTACAGTTGGGCTTCTAGTCGCGCTTGTCGCGCTCATAATTATCTTGGTAAACGCTATTGGAGATTCCTCTAATTCTGATCCGAACCCAGTTCAAGCAGGAACACCCGTACCAGTTACTTCAGACGCAGTTGTTGTTCCCTTTGTTGTTGATCTAGGTCGGGACCAAGCAGTTGCCTTATTACAGGCTAGGGGGTTAGAGGTAGGTCGATTGACAACAGAAATCAGAACGGACATACCTTCCGACAGGGTTCTTAGCCAGGACCCAGAGCCAGGAGTTGAGATAGAACCCGGTGAAGCCGTGGACCTAGTTGTGAGTGTTGGGCCTGAAGCAAAGCAAGTGCCAGTTGCTATTGGCCTTACCCAGGAAGAAGCAATCAATCGTTTACAGAATGAAGGATTTCAAAATATTGAAATCTATACAATCAAAACGAATGATTACGATGTTGGAGTTGTCGCTGAGCAAGAACCAGAAGCAGGGTCACCACTGGAGCCAAACAATGTCGTAGTGATCAGAGTTTCTGACGGTCGGATAAGTGACATCATTCCAAACATCGTAGGAAGAGACCGTTCCGAGATAGACGAACAACTGATCGAAAAAGGCTGGACTGTCATCATTGAAGAAGTAGAAGTAGAAAATCCTGACGATCAAGTCGACGTTATCCTATCGATTTCTCCTGAAGAAGGAACCGACCATAGCCTTGAAGACGTTGTCACTGTCCAAGTGTCTGTCGGGCCTTCAACAGTTCAGGTTCCATCAGTTATAGGGCAAACAGTAGCAGCGGCAGCCACCCTTCTAGATGAGAGTAACTTATTCGTTGACCCTCCAACTGAATGTGAAGTAGACCCTGATTCACCAAGTATAGGAAGGGTGGTTAGTCAGAACCCTGAAGCCGGTTCCACAGTTGACCCAGAAAGCACAGTATCGATTTGTGTTGGCGTTGCTAGCGAAGCTGAACCTACTCCCGATCCGGATGCTGAACCTACCCCTACTCCTGAACCAGAACCTGAGCCCACTCCAACTCCTGAACCAGAACCTGAGCCCACTCCAACTCCTGAAGAATAGGGAGTAGCACCTTCCTACTGTGCTAGAAAGTTCTGGATAAGGGTTAATCCATTTTCAGTCAAAATGGACTCTGGGTGGAATTGAACTCCTTCTATGGAATACTTTTTATGGCGTAACCCCATTATGAGCCCGTCATTCGTCTTCGCTGAGATTTCAAGTTCATCTGGAAGGGAGTCAGCTTCCACGATCAAAGAATGGTAACGAGTAGCACTGAATGGGTTTGGCAGTCCATCAAAAACTCCTTTACCGTCATGGTTAATTTCTGAAGTCTTTCCATGCATGATTTCAGGAGATCGGACTATTTCCCCACCAAAGACTTGCCCGATGCATTGCAATCCGAGACAAACTCCAAGAATTGGGCAGATGCCTTTGAAATGATCAATAAGTGAGTTTGAAATGCCAGCATCGTCTGGAGTTCCTGGCCCGGGGCTTATTAAAATTTTTTCGGGGTTGAGGTCAATTGCCTCCTCTAGTGAGATTTTGTCGTGTCGAAGCACTAGAGGGTCTATACCTAGCTCACCGAGATACTGGGCGAGGATATAAACAAACGAGTCATAATTATCGATTACAAGTACTTGCGGAGCCATTACTGGGAGGGTAGTAGGTCTACGAGGAAATACTGCAGGAAATAACATTTCTGCCACATGTCTTCTATCATAAGAAGCATGGGTAAACCTCCAAAAGACCGAAAAGGAAACAGTCGTATCACCGAAAAAGGCACGCGACCAGCAAATCTACCTCCGAGTGGAACTACGTCGATGGGATATATTCCTTCAAAAAAAATCAGTTCACGATGGGTTGCGCCAACAATGTTCTCTCTGCTTGGTTTAGGAACTCTGATGATCATTGTCAACTACGTTGACCTTCTCCCTGGAGGAACAAATAACTGGTATCTGCTAGGTGGCCTTGGAATGGTACTCGCAGGAATCATTACAGCAACTCAACTGCACTGACATACAAATTTGAGCGGTTCAAAGAAGCTAAGTTACACAGATGTAATTATCCCCATTTTTACTCACACCCTGTGGATAACTTACTATTTCCCCATGTCAAACATCGTTAACATAAACAACATAGTCCACAAGACTTTCGCAAGGATGGGGTCATCAGTGACTGAGTTATCGAATTATTCTTCAGAAATGAGGTCCATTTCAGCCATACAATGTCGCGGAGGATCAGGGTTTTCAGCGGTAGCTACTGTCATCCTTACTTCACTTCCGCATAGAGAACAAAGATAGTTCAACTTTACTTTTCTTAGCTCTCCTGCAGGAGGCGGTTCAGGTAAAGGTGTAGAAAGAATTCGTAGAATACTTATCCCAATCTTGAGAATTGCGAAGCCCATAGCAATAGCCGCGAGAACAAACAGGATCGTAACTAACACAAGTTCCATCGTAGAGGTAGAACGTAAGTCTTGTCGCTGATTCGGTAATCAAGTAATAGCTCTGAAAGTAAAATTTGAAACACAAATATCAAAAGTTAGAAGACTGTATCTCTCAGACTCAGCATTCATGAATGAAATGTGGCAATCTTTTAATACAAACACGCTGATTAGAAAGTATTAACCACAATGGAAATAGATTTAGCTTTAACCATCCTTCGAGTTTCTCTAGGACTTACTCTTGCTGCACATGGGTACAACAAATTCTTTAAAGGGGGAAAAATTGAAGGAACCGGACGATGGTTTGACAGTATGGGTATGCGCCCTGGGAAAATGCACGCATACTTTGCCGCATGTGGTGAAATAGGATCAGGTCTTCTTTTAGCAGCAGGATTTCTTACATCTTTCGCAGCCCTAGGATTTGTCGGTTTGATGTCGGTGGCGTACTGGACAGTCCATAGTAAAAACGGATTCATGGTACTCAATGAGGGATGGGAATATGTCTTTGTTTTGGCCATCGGCGCCATAACAGTCGCAATGCTTGGACCGGGTGAATGGTCAATTGACCATGGAATAGGATTAGCCGACGACCTCGACGGGTACGTAGGTCTGGTTATTTCAGCAGGCGGTGGAGTAGCAGCAGCACTAAGCCTGTTAGGTCTTTTCTATCGGCCACCGAAACCTGAATCGTCGTAGTTGAGATTCAGCGTTTTTCCCCACGAAGATCAAAAGCGACCTTAATAGCCCCTAATGAGCCAGCTTCCGCCGCATGACGAATAGCTTGTTTATACCTATCAAGCGGATACAAATCTGTTACGAGTTGATCTAGTCGCATTTCTCTAACTAGTTCGAAAGCTAGTGCATAACTATTCGTTACTGTTCCATCTGGAAGGGTTTCGGTTCCATAGGTGTAAGACCCAACCATTTCTATTTCACGATGCCACAAGGGGGTTAGATCAACCTTGGTAACCCCAGGCATACCAAGCATTACTAGCCGACCTCTAGGTCTGGTTATTTCTAATGATGTTTCTATGGACGATGCGCTTCCCACGGCATCGATTGTGACGTTACTTCCACCAGATAAAGAATTTCCGATCATTCTACAGCCCGTTATTTGTCGCACAGCTCGCTTCAACTCTGATGGTTCCACAACAATATCGGCACCGAATTCTTCCGCTAACGAACGCTGAAGAGGGTACTTTGCGGCAGCTATGACCGTTCCTGCGTCAGTGAACTTTCGGATAGCAGCGATGCTACAAAGACCCATAGTGCCGGACCCCTGTACTGCGACAACATCTCCAGATTGGATCTGTGCCTTTAGCGCTGTGTGGACACCGCCTGCAGCTGGTTCAAGAATTACCGCTCCTTCGTCTGAAATATCTTCGGGAACTTCATGGATTTGTGATTTATGTGCAATTAATTCTGTACTCCACCCGCCACCGGTGCCTGCACAATACCCGATTTGAATTCCATCTCCTACGGGTCCGCTAAGCAGGTATCCGTAGTCATCGCCATCCCCGGGTGAAGCCCCATCAAATGCCGGCCCTTCGCCTCTACTTTCCGGCCCTAAAACGGGTTCCAGCGCTACTCTCGTCCCATCTTCAAGCTCCCCGACAACTTCATGTCCCGGAACAAATGGGAATGAAACGAGAGGTTCAAAATAGCGACTAGATTTACCATCAACTGTTGCTAGGTCGCTACCACAGATTCCCGACAATAGAGGAAATACTCTGACCCATCCCTCTCCAGCTATTTCGGGAGGGTCAATATCTTTAAGACGAAGAGGTCCAACTTGTGAACCGATACCGGGGGAGACGCGTGATCCTATCGTCGCTGCTGCATACCTTAACTCTTTACGTTCAAATACGAGGGCCTTCACACTCGCAACGTTAGAGGATTTCTTTCACTTTTGAACATCGAATACAAAATTTCCGGTATTGATGTATTAATTTCTCCACGTTTGGTAATACATCGTTTCAATTCTTTTCGAGGAACTATGTTCATGAATTCCACTAACGGCGATCCTGTGCCAATCTACATATAGGTTCACTGACCGTAAGGGGGTGCAGGTGGATTTTCAAGACTCAGAAGGCTATGCGCTAGTCACTGGCGGAACAGGGGGCATCGGCTCAGCTGTTTGCCGTCTTCTGGTAGAACAAGGAAGCAAGGTTGCTTTCACCTATTTTCAAAATGAAGAGGTCGCTGAAGAACTTGAAGCGACCCTCGGCTCACTTGAAACCGCCCCATTTTCTAGATCATTAGATTTACGGAACGCAGATGCAATCTCTTCCTTTGTTGATTTCCTCGAGGAAAAGGGCGGAATCCACACTCTTGTTCATACAGTAGGTCCTCAGGTGCCTCAGACGCACTTGTCTAAAGTATCTCCTGCACTTTTTAAAGAACATGCAGAGCTAGAAATAAATGGTTTTTTCAACACTGTTCAAGCTGTTCTCCCCTGCCTTCGTGCAAGTAAGGGAAGCATCGTAGCTGTTACATCTGCTGCAACTGATAGATATCCAATTCGCGATGGATTGTCAGCGGGCCCAAAGGCTGCAGTTGAGATGTTAATTCGTGGTCTTGCAGCAGAAGAAGGGAAGTATGGGGTCAGAGCAAATGCTGTAGGACCCGGAATGCTTTCGGATGGTATGGCCGAAGACCTTATTGCTAAAGGCGAGTACAGCCAGCAGGATCTGGATATAGCCACAAAAAATATTCCGCTAAGCCGATTCGGGAAAGCTAGTGATGTAGCAGAGGCTGTGTGTTTCCTAGCTTCCGACCGGGCGAACTATATCAGCGGCCAAATTTTAAACATTGATGGAGGATATACGGCTTAGCTCTAACTATTGTTTCGAGCAAGCGCTTCATCGAAGACCTCTTGTAAACGCACAGCTAGGTCATCAGAAAAATTTTTCCGTTGCGGGGCGGAAACTCGTCCGCCTTCAGGGTTGGATAGTTCCATCGGCTCTCCCACGACACAACACACTCGTGTCCGTTTCGGAAACTTGGAACCTGACGGGAGTGCACCTTCTGTTCCTGCGATGCCAACCGGGATAACTCTTGCTCCCGTTCGAGCTGCTAAAAAAGCTGTACCATCAAAAACTTGGCCAACCTTATTTCCCTTCTGTCGAGTACCTTCAGGAAAAACGACAATAGATTCCCCTTCCTCAATAAGAGTCTGGGCAGCCTTTAACGCTTCTCGATCGCCAGCCCCTCGAGAAATTGGTATTCCTCCGAGAGCTGACATAAACCATCCAAAAGCTCTGGGGGAGAATAATGACTCCTTACCCAAGAAATGAAACATTCTTGGATTAAGGGTTACTAGCAAGGGAGCATCAAGATTTGACCGATGCGTCGGAGCAACAATGACCGGATTACTAGTATCAAGATACTCTTTACCAACTCCATTCACCTTGCAATAGAAACGTCCAAAAACATAGGTCAGAAAATACCATACAAACTTTCGAAATCGTTTCCCGTTCTTCGAGGAAGCTATGGCTAGTGCATCCTCCAAACCAGTCCCTTTTTTATTTGGAGAAGTCATTCAGTTCCATTCGGCCATATTGATATTTTTTTATTTAGTTAAGACTCAAAAGTCGCATGCGGTTGATTTTCCCTCAAACCAGTAGGAGTAACTTTTATGAACTCAGCTTTTTCCCAAAATTCAGGGATTGTACGAGCATTGCTGTAGCTCATTCCACTCTTTAAACCGGCAACAAGTTGGGCGATAACTTTTGAGACCTCTCCTTTATAGGGGACAACACCTTCGACACCTTCAGGTGCTCTTTGTTCAAAGTATTCATCATCAACAGGTTCACCGAATCTATGGGCGCGAGCTTCGATAGCTTCAAAACTTGCCATCCCTCTAACCCGCTTCACTAGCCCTCTGGGTGAAGATTCAACATCGCCAGGGCTTTCCTTGGTCCCCGCGAACATTGACCCGATCATTACACTGTCGGCGCCAGCGGCGATTGCCTTTGCGATGTCACCAGAAGATTTAATTCCGCCATCAGCTATCACTGGGATAGGGATATCACTAGCAGAAAAAATTGCAGTTAATTGTGGGACACCAACCCCAGCAACCAGTCTTGTTGTACAAACACCTCCCGGGCCAACTCCCACTTTTATTGCATCTGCTCCCGCTTCACAAAGGTCCTCAGCTCCAGCTTCAGTTGCGACATTGCCGACAACTACCTCAGTTTCCGGGAATACTTCCTTAAGTTCTTTAAGCGCATTTATTGAGTGTTCTGCATGCCCGTGAGCAATATCGAGTACCAGAAGATCCACACCGGATGCTACAAGGGCTTTACTTCGAATAACCGCGTCATGGTCAGTACCAACTGCAGCACCAACAATGAAGGAACTATCTTCTTCTTTTACGTTCTCTACCATTTTCGCTTGCGCATCAACTGGCATAAAACGGTGAATTATGCCCACACCACCTAATCTCGCTAGTGCAAGAGCCATTTCCTCTTCACACACCGTGTCCATGTTTGCAGCGAGAATAGGGAGATTTATATTGAGATTCCGTGTAAGACGAGTCTTCAATGAAACGTCTTGGCGACTCCTAATCGAAGAACGCCTAGGGACAAGGAGTACATCATCGAACGTCAGTCCTGTCTCTAATCTTTCTAATCCCTTTTTCCCTAATGTCACATTGGCTCCAGTCTTAGAAATTTCCCCGAAGAGAAGAGTATCGCAGTAACAGGCTTAACGCTTCAAATTCTGATATTCAACAGAGATTTCGAGATAGATCAGTTCACCTTAAGGTTTCAGCTAGACAAATAGGGTCTAAAGTTAAATAACAATATGGAAACAGATGGCCCCTACTACGAGGAAATGACACCGGGACTGGTGTTCCCATCCCCCCCTGCTGTTACCTTGGACAGCGGTATAGCTGCCGCATACCAGTCAATAGCAGGGGAAGCTTTCCCGCTTATACTTGACCAGCAGCTTTGCAGCGACGTGACTGGATCACCATCGAGACTTGCAAGTCCAGGGTTATTACTTCACCTTTCAATCGGAGCCAGTACAGTAGCGACCAAAAATGTGATAGCGAACCTTTTTTATAGGAATGTCAGAATCCTCCGTCAAGTTTTTCTTGGCGAAACCATTGAGACAGTCACGAAGGTTGTTTCCATGAGTGACAGTGCTCCTCGTAAAGGAAGAGAACCACGAGGAAAGGTCTTACTAAATATAACTACAACTGCAGATGGACAACCTGTGCTTGATTATCAACGTTGCCCGTTGATTCGTCTAAGAAATGAGACCCTTCCAGGTTTTAACGATGATTTAGGCCAGAATCCGGACTTAGAAATCGAGACATATATTGATGACTCGATTTTAGATTGGAATTTACAACATCTTCATTCGCCTGAGATTGAAATCGGGGTCACGGTTGAAGATCCCCTACGCGATATAGTCACACAACCATCAAGTCTCGTCCGGCTCACCCACAATTTGGCAGCTGTTCATCGTGATGCTGAGGCTTCACCATATTCCAAACCTCTTGTATACGGTGGCCACACAGTTGCCCTTGCCCAAGCTTCACTTAGCAGGATGTTCCAAGGGGTAGCTTCGATAGTGGGGTGGCATACATGTGATCATGTTGGCCCTGTCTTTGAAGATGATCTCCTATCATTTGAACATAAGCCGATGGAAGAAATTGCTACACAAAATGGACGACTTGTTGCAGTCCAAGTCAAAGCATTCGCACACAGAAAAGATACGGAACCAATCGAAGTTCTTGATTGGATCCCGGTTCTTTTCATGCGTTAGAGAGATAGGAAGAAATTATGTCCGACCCGTTGCAATCATTTCGACTTGATGGCAAAGTCGCGATTATTACTGGCGCTTCAAGTGGGATAGGAGAACAGACCGCCAAACTCTTTTCATCGGTTGGAGCAACTGTTGTTGCTGCAGCTCGAAGAGCTGACCGGCTAGAGAAACTCTCTGCTGAAACTACTAATGTTGTTGCCTGTGCATGTGATGTTACAAGTGATGCCGATTGTGAAAATCTTGTGCAAACCACTCTCGAACAATTTGGAAGAATAGATGTTCTAGTAAATAACGCAGGTATAAGTGACCCAATAGCGGCTATTGATGAGGATTTGGAAGAGTTCCGGCGAGTAATACAGGTAGATCTCATTTCCTGTTTTTATCTAGCTCAGCTCTCGGCAAAGATTATGAAAGAACAGGACTCTGGGGGCAGCATCATAAACGTAGCTTCGATCCATGGATTTGTAGGGTCTGCTCCCAATAATCAACCAGGTTATTCAGCTGCAAAGGGTGGTCTTGTAAACCTAACTAGAGAATTAGCTCTGGAGTGGGCACGATTCGGAATTCGAGTAAATGCTCTCGCTCCTGGGTATGTGGCAACTGAACTTACTGACGAAATGATCGCTGGCGATAGCGGAAGGAAATGGATTGAGCGTAATACGCCGTTACGCCGTCCTGCAGCAGTCCACGAACTTAATGGTGCCATGCTCCTACTTGCGTCAGATGCAGGAAGCTACATCACTGGAGAGACAATAGCGGTCGATGGTGGCTGGTTAGCGCGTTAACAGACGAATTCTGGTAAACATGCATGTATGGATCAGAATCCTGTAGCCGAATCTTTAGATCTAGGTGGAAAAGTCGCAATTGTTACTGGCGGTAGTCGAGGCATCGGAAGATCGATCGCTATTGGCTTTGCACAGCATGGTGCCAGCGTAGTTATAGCTAGTCGTGATCAAAGTAGCTGTGAAAAAACTGCAGAAGAAATCACGAATCTTGGGTGCTCAGCTATTCCGGTAGCAACACACATGGGGAGATTGTCAAAGATCGAAAACCTTGTTCAAAAGACAGTCGAAACTTATAAGACAGTGGACATTATTGTGAATAATGCTGCGAATCCTTTAATGCTCGGCGTGGGAGATATCACCCCAGAAGCTTGGGAAACAGCACTAAACACGAATTTGCGCGGACCAGTGTTTCTCGTTCAGGAAGCTCTCCCATATTTGTCAACAGGTTCCGGTGGCGCAATTATTAACATGCTGAGCAATGCAGCCTTTATGTATCCACCTAATCACCTTCTCTATTCCGTCGCTAAAGCTGGTTTAGATGCGGCAACTAGGTCAATGGCTGCCCAGTTAGCTTCAAAGAATATCCGAGTGAATGCAATGGTACCTGGCACAGTTGATACAGATATGGTGCAAGCCATGCCAGAGTCATTTCAAGAAATGGCAGCTAAAGGATCCCTACTTCGAAGAGCAGCAGAACCTGATGAAATGGTCGCTATGGCATTAGTACTGGCATCTGATGCAGGGAGTTTTATGACAGGGCACACTTATTTCGTTGATGGAGGACAGAGTTACAGGTGAATCACCCGATTTTCTGCTTCATAATCGCATCGGCAGATGTTGGCTGGCTTGAACTATTAGCCTCTCTAGCCCTTCTCGCTGTCACATTAGTTATTTCAGCTGTACTGAAACTTCAAATCGAAAAATCTGTTATCGCTGCCAGTTTCCGCGCTGCCATCCAGCTCTTAGCAGTTGGATTTCTCTTTACGGCTATCTTTGACCATGACCTTGCCAAAACATGGGCTTGGATTTGGGTAGGGCTGATGATCGTCATCGCAACTCTCGTTGTGGAACGAAGGGCCCCTGAAATTGGCGGAATAAGAGCTCCAACCTTTCTATCAGTAAGCGCTTCTGTCGCTACAACGCTTGGAATAATTTTCCCGCTAGGGATATTTGATGTGGAAGCGGTGAATATCGTAGTCATTGCTGGCATAACAATTGGGAATATCATGCCTGCTACCGTGCTCGCTGTTCAAGAACTCCAAAATCAGTTTCGGCTTCGAAAAGGAGAAGTGGAATCTCTGATGGCACTCGGAGCAGATATGACAAAGATTCGAAGATTTCTCTGCCCAACCATTATTAAATTAGCAATCACGCAACAAATTGAAAGGACAAAAGTTGTGGGGCTAATCGCATTACCGGGCGCTATGACAGGTCTCCTTCTTGCAGGCGTTGACCCTCTAGACGCAGTAATAATACAACTGATTGTGATGTATATGATTCTCGGAGGGACTGTTGTAACAGCGAGCATCGTTGTCTGGTTTGGTTCACGGAATGCATTTACGACCGACCAGAGATTATCTAGCTGGACAGATTTCAGTTAACTCTCTTGAAGAACTATTTTTCCTCGGGGAGAAGACGATTACTTATTTCTGCTGCAATTTCTGAAGGTGTTCGACCGGCAGTATCTACCTGCTCAAATACTGAGTATAAAGCAACCCTCTGAGAGTAGATTTCTGCGAGTCGTTCTTCAAAATCTTTTGAATCTAACAGAGGTCTTTTAGAACGACCTTCTTTAAGAATTCGTTCGATAATCTGATCAATTGGAGCAGAAAGACAGAATATCCTTCCGTTAGCCCCAAGCAACTTAACGTTCGTTTGGTCTAGCAATAACTTTCCACCAGTAGCTATGACAAGGTTTTCCTTAAGTTCTAATTGCTCACTAATTTCTCGTTCATATTGCCGGAAAGCCTCTTCGCCTTCACTCTTGAAAATTTCTGGAATAGGGCCATGTATCTGCTCGATCATGCTGTCTGTATCAACAAATTCTTTGACTAATATTTCTGCCAGGAGCACACCTACCGTGCTTTTTCCTGACCCCATAAACCCAGTCAGTATGATATTTCTGCTTCGCTGATCACTGCTCATAGATACCCCCATATTAGATGCCTTCTAGAGTTTGAAGAGCGAAATAATGAGATAGTAAATATACATCTTCGCTTATTACCCAGATCATCTATAAGGAGCTAAGTTCTTTCTATGATCATCGGCCTTCATCATGTAGCAATATCCGTACCCGACCTCGATAAGGCGATGGCGTTTTACGAAGAAACGTTGGGTTTTGAAAGAATCTTTCTTAATAGTTGGGATGGAGACCGGACTCAAGCTGATCGTGTGATTGGAGTTTCAAAGACTAGCGCACGTGTAGTTATGCTGCGGGCAGGTAATGCGTATATCGAACTCTGGGAATACCACAACCCTCAACCAAAATCGTTAGATGATCAATATTCGCCAGCTGATCATGGCTACGCCCACATTGCTCTACAGGTAAGCGGCATTCACGAAGAATACGATCGCTTGATTGAAGCAGGTATGACTTTTCATGAACCACCGGTTGAACTTGGAGGATCTTCGGCTATTTATGGACGTGATCCGTTTGGAAATATTGTGGAATTATATGAACCTTCAAAAGAGCGATCGATTTGATTTAAAGCAGTTATTTCTTTCAAATATTCACAAATTCGGAAATTGGCTTCTTCAATGTTCCCTGAATGCATTATTTCACTCTAAATGTCGGTACCCTCTAGTGCGGAAGGTTGCCAGAGCGGACGAATGGGGCGGCCTCGAAAGCCGTTGTGGCGCTTAGCGTCACCGTGGGTTCGAATCCCACACCTTCCGCCAAATTAGTATTGTTTAGCCCGAGTGCGCCTAAGTAAGGGGTCAGCTGTAGCTAGAGCCTTATCCGCGAAACGTAAAACTTTGCCAGCTAGGCCTGGAGTTGAGTTATCAACTAAATTTCCCATAACTTGAAGGGTCATGTTAGCCATAAATTGGTTTGCAACTGCGACTCTAAGTCCTGAACGAAGGATTAACGGATGTCCAATCAGGTATGAGAAACGCCTGCCGGTTCGAAGGAAACCGTCAAATCTTTCGCCGATGATCTCGTTATATCTATCTGGGGCTGTCTGAGGGTCTTGAAGAAAAAGATCGGAGATAAGCATTCCTGACTCGAGGCTATAATCTATTCCTTCTCCGTTCATAGGGTTTATTAGCCCAGCGGCGTCACCAACAGCAACCCAGCCAGATCC
>PBIQ01000027.1 GCA_002720485.1 Acidimicrobiaceae bacterium | reverse complement strand
GCCTTCTTCTTTGCCGGAGCCTTCTTCTTTGCCGGAGCCTTCTTCTTTGATGTAGCCATACTCTCTTCCCAGACTGACTGATACGTTGAAAAAACCTATGGGTTTGGGGGTGGAGTTTATCGTGTAGTTACCAAAAGAATGGTGATATTTATAAACTCACGCCATTTTCTTACAAAAAGTAAGAATTTTGCCCGATCTAAAGGCATCCGATCACCGAATTCGAGAGTAACCTCTATGAATATCTATATTTGAAAAGCCATGAGCGATATGTCCTCTGATACCCCTTATCCAAATGTTGGCCCCAAGCCAGATTTACCGAACATCGAGAAATCTATACTTTCTCGATGGTCTAAAGATAAGACTTTCCAGACATCAATTAATGAGCGCCCACAAGACAACGAGTACGTTTTCTACGATGGGCCCCCATTTGCTAACGGGCTCCCCCATCATGGACACCTTCTAACGGGATACGTTAAAGATGTAATCCCTCGGTATCACACTATGCGGGGCAAGAGAGTTGAGCGACGATTTGGGTGGGACTGCCATGGGCTGCCCGCTGAAATGGAAAGTGAGAAACAACTGGGAGTATCGGGGAGAGCCGCTATCACTGATTTCGGCATCCAGAATTTCAATGAGCATTGTGAAAGATCTGTACTTAAATACACCGATGACTGGGAAGAGATAGTCCAACGACAAGCCCGATGGGTTAATTTCGAAAACGACTATAAAACTATGGACCTCCCCTACATGGAATCGGTCATGTGGGCTTTCAAGCAGCTGTGGGAGAAAGGGCTAATCTACGAATCCTATAGAGTTATGCCCTACTCTTGGGGAGCTGAAACACCACTTTCGAATTTTGAAATTCGACTCGATGATGCCACTAGGCCGAGACAAGACCCTGCCATCACGGTAGCGTTTGATTTGATCCAAGAACCAGATGACCTAGGGCCTATGCGAATACTGGCTTGGACAACAACACCCTGGACACTTCCTAGCAATTTAGCCCTTGCTGTCGGGAACGATATAGAGTATTCGGTCCTTGAATATGATGGGAAGCTTTTTGTACTTGGAACAGAAACCATAGAACATTATGGAGATCAATTCCCAGAAGCTTCAGTTAAAGGAACGATCCAAGGAAGAGATCTCGTAGGAAGGAAATACACTCCACTTTTCGACTTCTTTGCTGGTTTCGACCCAAATGCATTCCAGATCATCTCTGGTGATTTTATCGACACAGAGGAAGGAACTGGTGTCGTACACATTGCCCCAGGATTCGGTGAAGACGACCAGAGGGTCGCAGCTGAGAATGAGATTGGAACCCTTGCTCCTGTTGATGATGCTGGATGCTTCACTTCAGATGTCGAGGACTGGAAAGGGCAAAATGTTTTAGATGCAAGCCCAGATATCATCCGATCCCTGCGCGAAGATGGGAAACTTATTCGCCATGACAGCTACGAGCACAACTATCCGCACTGCTGGAGAACAGACACTCCAATTATCTACAAAGCTGTACCTTCTTGGCATGTTCAGGTGACTGCTATTCGTGACAAGTTACTTGACCTTAACCAAGAAATTAACTGGATTCCTTCAAATGTCCGCGATGGGCGTTTCGGGAAATGGCTTGAGGGTGCCCGCGACTGGTCAATAAGTCGAAACCGATTCTGGGGTTCGCCCGTCCCCGTATGGAAGAGTGATAATCCGGAATATCCAAGAATAGATGTCTACGGGAGCCTCGATGAGCTGGAACGTGATTTCGGAGTTAGACCGGACAACCTCCATAGGCCATTCATAGATGACCTTGTGCGAGCAAATCCTGACGATCCCTCAGGGAAATCCATGATGCGTAGAGTCCCTGAAGTCCTTGACTGTTGGTTTGAGTCTGGTTCGATGCCTTTCGCTCAGGTCCACTACCCTTTTGAAAATAAGGATTGGTTTGAAGATCACTTCCCAGCAGACTTCATAGTGGAATATATCAATCAGACTCGAGGCTGGTTTTATACCCTACATGTCTTAGCCGGAGCATTATTTGAAAAACCTGCTTTCAAAAATGTAATTTGTCATGGGATTCTCCTAGCCGATGATGGAGCGAAACTATCGAAGAAACTTCGAAACTACACAGAACCATCGGAAATCTTTGAAACGCAAGGATCTGATGCGCTCAGGTGGTACTTCATGTCATCTAACATCGTTCGAGGCGGTGATTCCCGAATCAGTGATCAAGGTATCGACGATGTTGTTCGTCAAATAATCACACCGATCTGGAATGCCTATTCTTTCTTCACTTTGTATGCCAACATTGACAACTATAAAGCGGACTGGAAAGTAGATAGTTCAAACGTTTTGGACCAATACATACTTTCAAAAACTCGCCTTCTGGTTGAAAGAGTTACTCAAGACATGGACCAGTACGATCTTCCAGGAGCAACAGACGAAATAAAATCTTTTATAGACGCATTAAATAACTGGTACATCAGGAGAAGCAGAGACCGATTCTGGGCCCCGGGTAGTCCTAACGATGACACAGACAAGCAAGCTGCCTATGACACTTTGTACACAGTTCTAAAGGTCCTATGCGAGATTTGCGCACCTTTTTTGCCAATGACAGCTGAGGAAATCTATTCAGGCATCGTAGGAAGCAGCAGTGTGCACTTGGCGAACTGGCCTGACGTGAATGACCTCCCATCAAACCCAGATCTTGTTGAGTCCATGGATTTAGTTCGGGATATCGTGTCAACAACACTAAGAGTCCGTGAAGAAGCAGGACTACGTGTCCGCCTGCCTCTAACTCGTATCACGATAGCTGCTGAGGAGCTTTCCGGTCTTGATAAATACATTGAGATCATCAAAGACGAAGTGAACGTAAAATCAGTTGTGTTTTCTGAAGATGTAGCTGATCATGCGCAATTCATTTTAAAACCCGACGGTAAGATTCTTGGCCCGCGGTTAGGAAAGACTGTGCAGGACGTTTTTAAAGATGCAAAATCTGGAAACTGGGAATGGATAAGCGAACAACAAGTGCAAGTCGGACCCCATGTTCTAGAAGTAAACGAGTTCTCTATCCACCTTGAGGCGAACGAAGGTATCACCGCCGGTGCCCTGACATCTGCAAATGGGATTATTGTCTTAGATACGGAAGTGACCGATGAGCTTATAAATGAAGGACGTGCTCGTGACGCTGTAAGAGCGATACAAGAAGCCAGGAAGAACCAGAATTTAGTCGTGACAGATCGGATTCAAGTCATTGTTGACGCTCCGAACAATATTCAACAAGCTATAGAAACTCATTTGCCTTACATAGCAGAGCAGGTTTTAGCCGTCTCGATTGATCTTAAAGACATTGATACTAGGAAGAACGCGCACCAAGGAATTATCGACGGTGAAGATATTTCGATTTCAATTACCGTCGTTAATCAATGATTTGTTATTGACGCTTGATTTATTCTTCGTCTGAAAGAAACGATGAAATAGCTGCATCGGTTTCTTCATCTACCAAACCAAGCACGCTTTCGTGGGGGTCCGAATCTCTCAGCTCTTCAAAAAATCGGTCGCCTGAAACACCTTCTCCATCTTGTACCACCGGAGAAATCTGAGTTGGAGGACCGGTATCTTCTTCGTCCTCTGACAACAACTTGCTTATCCCCTCTTCTGCACCAGCGGCCGCTGCATCGATCCAGGACTCAAGGTCTTGTGTCGAATGAACAAGACTTAGCTCTGGTGGAACGCCCTCTTCAATTTGATCTTCAAGAACCTCAACTGTGTCTCCCTGACCCCCTACGCCAATATCTCGGATTTCACTAACGACGAAAACCGTATCTTGTTGGCTGGGCTCACCGCCTGGATATGAGTCGTCTGAATCAGTCATCATTTGCTTTTCTAACCCACTTGGATCTTTCTCGAGTCCGTCCATTTCTTCTTCTAATGTCGGAAATTCGAATTCGCTGTCTTCGATTGTTTTTCGCATCTCATCGACTACCGTCAGCATCTGATCTTTGCCTGCGTTCAGCTGACCTTCCAAGAATCCACACATGTTCTCAAGGTGCTTTCGTTTTGAATCGAGGTCTTCTAGCCTCTCTCTAAGTTCAACTTGCGATTCTTCAGCCATTTTTCGAGCTTCTTCTACAACTACCCTCTTTATGTTGTCAGCCTGCGCTTCGGCTGAGGCAATCAGCTGCTCGGCTTGTGTCGCCGCTTCTTTTGTCAGGGAATCAGCCGTCCGCTGCGCTGCTGCTAGCAGTCGTTGTGCAGCTCCTTCAGGGTCGTAAAGATCTGTATCCTCTGTCTCGTTGGCCTGAACGCCTGAGCTATCTGACTCTAAGAATTCGGCAAAACGGAGAAGAAAAGAATCAACTTCTTGTATGTCGTACCCGCCCCGTCGAAGTCTGGTAAATCGAATACTGCGAATAAATTCCGGAGTCAAAAAACTTGGTGAGGAGTCTGATAGGGCCATGTAAAAAGAATACTAGCTTCAGCGTTCCTGATCAGGGATTACCCCACCATCGATCCGATTCTCGACTAGGCGGAGATAGAGCCGCTAATTCGTTGACGTTCTTCCTCTGACACCTCAACGTCTTTAGGGGTTAAGAGAAAAACATCGTCACCCGCTTTCACGAACCCACCATCGATGCCGACTTTCAAACCCGAACAAAAATCAATAACGCGAACCGCTACTTCATGGTCTGCCTGCTGGATATTTACTATTACTGGCTGGCGACGCTTAATCGCTTCTGAAATTTCCTTAACGTCACTAAATCGAACCGGAGCTACTACACATGGCTTGGAAACCTTAGGCGGAGCAATCGTCCTCACAGCATTAGCCAAGCGGGATTGTCCGGTGTCTTCGCTTTTGGGGATAGGACGAACAGTGGTAACTCCACTAGTTTGTGGCGCAGGAGGAGCAGGAGTACTTCCAACTGTTGGGGTACCTGCATGGTCATGCAACTCTTGAAAATCCTCATCAGAGCCTAATCCAAGATAGAGCATGGTCTTTTTTAGAAAACTAGTCATCAATCTCTCCTATTGACAGAAGTCAATGTTTATAACTTAACACCATAGAGCCTTCGAGATCAATCAGTGTCGCGGTTTCCAAAAATTGCTCTTCCTAGGCGAATAATTGTTGATCCGGCTTCAAGAGCTAGATCATAGTCATTACTCATTCCCATAGAGCATTCGGCAAGTCCAAGTGAGTTAGCTAGCTTTCTCAAGTCCTGAAAGTGCAACAGTGTTGTTTCTCGGTCTGCGTTTGCGCCTATCGCCATTAGTCCTTCAATATCGATACCCGACTCCTTGAATCTTTCTACTAGAGCTGGCGCTTGGGAAGGAGAGACACCCCCCTGAGTGTCTACACCGGTCATATTGACTTGGACTAGAAGCTTTGCACTTTCGCTCCGTCGTTTAATCTCTTCACCCAATGAGAAAGTGTCAATAGATTGCCACATAAAGACGCTGCCTGAGAGTTTTCGCACCTTATTTCTTTGCAGGTTCCCTATAAAGTGCCAGCGAGATTCACCTGTCTCTCCTGACTTTTGCAAAAGGTCATTTTTTTTTATCATCTCCTGCGCATAGTTTTCACCGATGTCATGTATGCCGGCCTTAATCGCCGCTCTTACAGCATCAATTCCAAAACCTTTGGTTACTGCCACAATCGTTACTGGGTGGGTAGCCCTCGAAGCGATAGTTGCTCGGATATCCCCTATGCGGTCGGCTACTAACTGATGATTGATGCTATTACTCAAGATCGCCCTTTCACTGTATCCACCCGACCATTGCCTGCCGTTTCTTATCTTTCCTTAATCTATGTGACCAATACCTCTCCGTGTTCGATGTGCACTCATCGAAGTTAACCATCTCAGAGATTCCATTGAGTCCTAGCGCAATTTCAACTGCTTTTGGCAAGTTGAGAGCCAAACGGCCTTCTAGCGTTTCTGAACGAACGCCCTGACCGAACAGATTACACACGTCCTTCATCTCCCTTTCTCCAAACTCATAGAAGCCGGGATGGATACAAGGACCTAGTACTCCGACAGTGGGCCTCTTCCCGATTCTGGACATCGCATCTACAGCCATCTCGATAACTCCCGATATCAAACCCTTCCAACCCGCATGTACCAGGCCCAGAGAGCCTAAAGGGCTTATTAGCGCCACGGGTGCGCAATCGGCAATTTGTATAGAAAGAGGAAGGTTTGAATTACTTGTAATTAGCGCGTCACCTGCTCGCCCCTGATGCTGACCTGTGGATTCCACTTCAACAACTTCTGCACCGTGAACTTGTGTAAGGTAAGCCCACTTCTCGTCTACAATCGATCGCTGTCGCTCAGCCAGAACTTCAAGTTCCTGATTTATAGACAGATCCCCATGATCCTTTGTGGTGAATATAAGGCATACATTCCTACCATCTTGCAATTGGTAAGACCAAGAGGGTGTATCATGTCTCATTATTCAGAAAAGTGGACTGATAGGCCGCCTACGACCTCTAAAGAAAGCCAATTACTGGAGAAAGTCAGGCACATCAAGTCCTGAATGCACTTCAGTTGTTTCTACCGAGTCGCCGAACACATCAGGGATATCGCTTTCAACAGGCGTACGTCTCACCGGTCGACTTCCATTCTCCCACCGGTCGAACCCGGCGGCTATAACTGTCACTCTGACGGTGTCGCCAATAGATTCATCAACTACAGTCCCGAATATTATATTCGCATCTGGATGGGCAACTCCGACAACAAGTTCTGCTGCTTCATTGACTTCATTCAGCGTCAAACTACTTGATCCGGTAATTGACAGCAGAATTCCTCGGGCACCATCAATGGGTGACTCCATGAGGGGGCTAGATATCGCTTTTCTAGCAGCGCTTGTAGCTCTCTGCTCTCCACTGCCTTCTCCTACACCCATCAAAGCTGATCCTGCGTCATTCATGATCATCCTTACGTCCGCAAAGTCTGTATTGATCAAGCCGGGCGTAGTAATGAGTTCAGTAATACCCCTAACTCCATCGAGAAGGATTTCATCAGCTTTCGCAAATGCTTCGACAACAGTTGTTTGTTCATCTGCTACTGACAATAACCGGTCATTCGGAATCACTATTTGTGTGTCGACCTTTTCTCGAAGGCGAGTTATTCCTTGATCTGCTTGAACTGCCCTTCTTCTTCCTTCGAAACCAAATGGTCGAGTAACTACGGCTATTGTTAAAGCCCCTAGCCCTTTTGCTACATCAGCAACAATAGGAGCTGCCCCGGTTCCGGTTCCTCCACCTTCACCGGCTGTAATGAAGACCATGTCGGCTCCGGACAAGGCTTCTTCGATTTCTTGACGATTATCTTCGGCTGCTTGTCGTCCTATATCTGGATCAGATCCAGCTCCTAGCCCTCGAGTCAGCTCACGACCTATATCTATTTTGACTTCTGCATCTGAAAGAAGGAGGGCTTGTGCATCCGTGTTGATTGCATGGAACTCTACTCCGCGCAGACCCGCATCAATCATTCGGTTAACAGCGTTTACACCACCGCCTCCAACGCCTACTACTTTGATTACGGCAAGATAGTTATGCGGATTACTCATTTTTCTCCTTTGTGTCAATGAAGTTAAAGCCGTGCAAGAGGTTTAGTCTTTGATTGGCAATCTCGAAAATAGCTTCTAGGTAGAAGGGTACGAGCAACTAGGGGCTCGACACAACACAGGGGAGAGCGGAGCCCTCACATCAATGTGCAAAACAGAACTTTGGTCAACTTGGGAAAGAATGGTTGCTGCCGCTACTACTTTCCCTTCAATGTCAGTACTATCGCCGAAAAGTATCTTCCCCCCACCAAACAAAAGTAGCTCGATCTGATCTTTCCCTTTGATTGAGGATATATCGCCGGTCAGTTCAGTTGAGATAGTCCCAGCAACTTTGATAAGGGGTATTACCTGTTCAGGGGCCCATTCGCCTAATGAGAGGCTGCCAATTTCCTCCTCAATGGGAACAAGAAAGTATGGAAGTGTTTTTTCTTTCTGTAGGACTCGGCCCTCGATATCTACGATTAACCAACCTTCACTATTTTTGAATGCAGCTACAGGATCTCTGGTTGAAACGCGGATGGTAATGGTTCCTCCCCACGACCTCGAAATTCGTGCCTGTTTAACCCAGGGTATCTCTTCGATACGGTTTGATATAGCCGAACTATCAACCTCAAGTAGAGGTTTATCTTTTTGTACTTTTGATTGCTGTAGGACCTCTGCCGCTAACTCCCCTGCTACTCCTTCAACGACAATTTCGTCTACATCAAAAAGAGAACTCTTTGATAAGAAATATCCACCCACAGCTAGAGAAATAATTGTGACCCCAAGAAGAAGAACTCTAAGGCGTCGCCTTCCTTTGGCGCGCATCACATCAATTCTTCGGGACTGAATTCGAGGGTCCATATGCTAGCTAAATCCTAGAAAGTGATTTTCGGACTGAAGTTCAATACCGAATTTTTCAAAGACTCGAACGCGGACTTCTTCTATAAGAGCAGCGACGTCTTCAGATTTTCCGCCATGGTCAACCTGTATAAAGTTTGCGTGCTTCTTAGAAACATGCGCAGTTCCTATGCGGAGACCCTTGCACCCAGCGGCTTCTATCAATCGTCCAGCTGATTCTTTCTCAGGGTTAGTAAATACTGAGCCTGCATTCTGCCCCCCCGGCTGGTTTTCAACTCTCCATCTGACTATCTCGGAAATCTGTTGTTCAGACTCTTCAATATCTCCTCTCATGAGTTCTAATGTGACCCCTGTGATTATTTGTGAGCTGGTTATTGAAGAATTTCGATATGAAAAATTCAACTGATCCGTCGATAAGGCGAAATGGTCCCCGGAAGCTAAGTCGATTCCGTCAACTCTTTGGACGCTCTTGCTCATATCTGATCCATGACCTCCCGCATTCATTCGAACAGCTCCACCCATCGAACCTGGAACACCCACTGCCCATTCAAAGCCAGTTAGCCCAGCAGCAACGGACTTTCTCGCTACTACGGGCAGAATGGCTGCTCCTCCGGTAACGATTCTTTCCCCTTCGACTGAGAAGGATTTAAACTCTTCACCTAAACGAAGTATCAAGCCACTGAAACCAGCATCTGAGATAAGTAGATTAGAACCATTCCCAAGAACCGCAAGAGGGATCTGCAGTCCTCTAATGCGTCCAGCTATTATGTCCAGGTCCCTTATAGTTCCGACTTGGATAAAGATACTGCAACCTCCACCGGATCTGTATGTGGTCTTTTCGCCAAGGGGTTCATTGAGTTTAATTTCACTGTTTTCTAGTGAATCCGAGAAAAACAATCGAAGTTCATCCCATGACTGCCAGTCATTCTGCATGCTGGTCCCCTGACATTAGTTCATTCGGGAGTGTTGTTATATCACCAGCCCCTAAGGTAAGACATAGGTCACCGTGGGTGAGTTCCGAACGAATATGATCAACTAGCTCTGTTCTGTGCTCACAGTAAACCACTTGCTTTTCCGGCTCTGCTTCTCGTACTACATCAGCGATCAATCTTCCTGAGACCCCCGGTATTGGTGATTCACCGGCAGAGTAAACGTCTGTAATATACACTACATCAGCGTTGTCGAAAGATTCAGAAAAGTCTTTCCAGAGATCTTGGGTTCTAGAGTATCTATGTGGTTGGAATACGCAGATAATGCGCCCCCAGTCACCTTCTGTGGCTGCTTGGAGAACAGACTCCACCTCAGTTGGTAAATGCGCGTAGTCGTCGATAAACGAAATCCCATTCCTCTCTCCCCGATAATGAAACCTCCTTGCTACACCTCCAAACTGGGCTAGCCCTTCTCTTAATAAGTCGATATCTGCTTCCAGATAGTCGGCGAATGCCAGCGCAGCCGCTGCATTTTGGACGTTGTAGATACCAGGAGTAGCTACAGTGAATTCGCCCAGAGGTTCGGTGGGGCCGTGTAATGAAAATGTTGACCCGAAACGGAAACCCTTGTAATTAGAAATAACATAATCTGCTCTTGGGTCAACACCATACGTAATGACATCTGAATTTTGAGCTAGGGCCTTGAGGTTGTCATCGTCAAAGCAAACAAAGGCCTTGGTTCTGACATTTTCTAGGAAGGTATTGAACGCAGAACGGAGATGGTCTTCACTTCCATAGTGCCCTAAATGGTCAGGTTCAACATTCGTGATAATTCCATAATCTGAATCTAACGTTAGGAATGTCCCATCTGATTCATCTGCCTCTACAACAAACAAGTTAGAGTCATCTTCCCACAGTGCTCCACAACCAATTTCGTTAACCTCACCACCACTAATGAACGAAGGGGTTAAATTAGCCTTCGCAAGTAATACTGCAAGCATTGACGAGGTGGTCGTTTTACCATGTGTCCCCGCGACAGAAACAGTTCGTTTCATTCTGGTAATAGCACTTAGGATCTCTGCTCGACTTACCACAGGTATGTCTCGCTTCCTCGCTTCTCTTATTTCGATATTCCTGTCAGTGACTGCTGTTGAGCGGGCAACAATATCAATTCGCCCAACATTAGATATATTGTGCCCAATTGTTACTTCAATACCAGAGGCTGTCAGGCGGTCCAGTCCTGATGAGCTCTTTAAATCGCTTCCTGATACCGAATGCCCCATCGAAGAAAGGACTAATGCGATAGCCCTCATCCCCGCACCACCTATTCCAACAATATGAATGTATAATCTGGAACCTAGTTCTATTTTTCCTTCAGCTAAAGTCCCAGTCATAACGCAATCTTCTCTAAAATTTCGGCCAATGCTTTAGATGCATCGATCTGAATATTTTGCTCTGCATTATGCCGCATCCTATGCAACTCATCTTGATTCTCGGTTAACTCCTTCATAAGGGCAAAGAGACTATATCCATCACAATTTTGGTCAGTGAGGATTCGCGCTGAGCCAAGATCCACCATAGATTGTGCATTAGCAGTTTGGTGATCACCTGGTGCATTAGGAAGCGGAATAAGGACAGCTGGAAGACCTAACGCTGTTATCTCCGCTGTGATCGATCCTCCAGCTCGTGAAATAATAAGATCTGCCGATCTTAGAACACTTGGCATATCGTATTCGAACTCAATCGGACGATAATCGACATATTTTTTTAGCTCCTGCTCGCAGGGAGCTAATTCACCCCAGTCTCGACGTCCAATTATGTGGTATACCGTTAAATCGGCTGCACTATCGAAAGATAGAATAGCATCTCTCAAAGCAAGATTTATCTTCCGCGCTCCTAGAGATCCTCCCGTAACCACCAGAAAGATATTTCCATCAGGAACACCTAATTCCTTGCGGACTTGAAATGGTTCAATCGTACGAGCGTCCAAAATCTCTTGCCTTACAGGATTTCCTGTGAAGATAGCTTTTGGAAGTGGCGTATCTTTGTACGAAACTGCCGAATGGCAGGCCCAACGGCTAATTACTTTATTCGCCAAGCCTGGAACTGCATTTTGTTCGTGAACTACAACCGGAATCCGAAATACTATGGAGGCTAGCGCACACGGGAAGCATGCGAACCCCCCGAGCGCAAGCACTACTTTCGGTTTCCTCTTCTTTAAAAGTCGGAATGCTTCAAATATCCCTTTAAGTAGTAGAACCATCGCTTTCAGAGCTGCAACTGGTTTCCGACGAGGAATTCCCTCCCCAGAAAGTGCTACCAGTTCAAATCCGTCTGCAGTAACAAGGTCTCGTTCTATTCCGCGCTCACTTCCGACATATAGAATTGACTCTTTTCTAAGCCCATTACGAACAAGCGCATTTGCAACAGCTAAGCCAGGATGGACATGGCCAGCTGTTCCTCCACCTGCAATGAGAACGGAACATTCATTCATTGTGACCCTGTCGGTCAATATTAAGAATAATTCCCACTGCAATCATCCCTACTAACAAGGAAGTGCCTCCGAATGAAACAAATGGTAATGGAATCCCTGTTACTGGAAGAACTCCTATAACTGTGCCAACGTTGATGAATGCCTGCAGCAAAAACCACATCGAGATTCCAGTTGCGAGCAATGATCCGAATTTATCATCACATCTGAGTGCTGCTCGTATGCCAAAGGCGGCCAGACCTATAAACAACATCAGAACTGTTATAGCTCCGACAAAACCCATCTCTTCAGCAATTACTGTGTAGATGAAATCCGTGTGAGCGTAAGGGAGAAATCCCCACTTAGCTCGGCTTGCTCCCGGGCCAACACCCATCCAACCCCCACTAGCTACGCCAACGAGAGATTGGAGAGTCTGATAGCCAGTGTTTGAAGGGTCACTATCTGGATGAAGGAAAGATAGCACTCGGGCTCTCCGGTAATCCGCTGACATACTGACAGCTAAGGTTAAGGCAACCCCCACAGTAACTAGTCCAGCAAGGCGCAGGACTGGAAGTCCTCCAAGGAACATCACAATTACCATCAATGCGCCGACAACAATAACGGTTCCCAGATCGGGCTGTTTCATAACCAGCAATGCTGCTGCAAAGTAAATGATAACTGGAGCATTAAACGTTCGAAATTCAGACAGTTTCGATTGCTGATCTGCAAGCAGTTTTGCCGTGTAAATAAGTATCGCAAGTTTCAACAATTCGGAAGGCTGGAATTGTATTCCAAAGAGTTTCACCCACCGTGTCGCCCCATTAGCATTCACACCAAATCCGGGGATATGCACCAGAAACAGAAGCAAAAATGTGGCTGCAAGGAGGTACCTTATCTGGAGGCCCCATCTCCTATAGTCCACTTTCGAGGTGACAACCATTGCCGCGAAACCTAAGAGAAACCAAATTCCTTGACGCTGAAAGTAGTGCCATGTATTTAGACCGTCATACGTAGCGGTGACTGAACCTGCGGAGAGTATCATAGCCAGCCCAATCACATTGAGAGCTAACACAATGCCAATGATCCAATACTGGCTTTTGAGTTGAGGGCTTCTTACAGCAGCCACTTTCCTTCTTTTTTTGGTAGCAGGTTTCCTAGGAGGTCGAAGTGTCTCCCTCAGAGCGCTAGCAAGAGTCCGATGGAAAGAGCGACGGTATGGTGGGTCTATCGTTGTCATACTTCCCCCATAACAATCTCATTCACTAGACTAGTGAAGTGGTCACCTCGATCTGAGTAATTCCGGTACCAGTCAAATGAAGCACATCCTGGAGAGAGAATGACTGAATCTCCCTCTCGACTTTGCGAATAGGCTGAGCCAACTGCTTCTTCCATCGTTTCAGCTTTAACAACGGGAATTGCTTCTAAAAGAGTTTCATATATCTCATCTGAAGCTTCACCAATCGCTATCACTGATTTCAAATGCTTCACGAGAAGCTTAAGGGAAGATAAATCAATGCCCTTGTTTTGCCCTCCGGCTATCAAAATAACATTGTCGAAACCTTGCACTGCCGCTGCTACTGAATGCGGAGTCGTAGATTTACTATCGTTAAACCATCTCACACCTTCCTTAGATCCAAGAAAGGTTAAGCGATGTGGCAAACCCGAGAAGGCCCTGAGGACTTCTTGTATCGCTTGGTCGGTAGCTCCCCCCTCTGCTGCTATTGAGCCCGCTGCGAGGGCGTTAAGAATATCATGAGGGGACCTTCTGGGAAGTTCTCTAACTTCAAGGAGTTGGATGCCATTGATTATGAGCATCTCGTCCTCAAGACGGCTGTCCCCTTTCGAGAATCCGAATGTGATGGTGTTTGCATCGGATGGGATATTCCTATGAACTACTTCATCTTCGATACCAGCGACAGCAGTATCTGCCGGTCCAAGATTCTTCCAGATTACTTTCTTTGCCTGCTCATACGTATCTAAATTCCTATGCACATCGAGATGGTCAGGTGCAAAATTTAACCATGCAGCAACTCGTGGTTTGAAAATGTTGGAATGAGAGAGGCGAAACGATGATGCTTCTACAACCATAGCTTCGGTTTCGTCTTTCCTTATCGCTGATACCAGAGGTATATCTGTATTACCTGCTAACGCAGAGACTATCCCACTCCTTTCAAGCATTTCATGGACCATCGTTGAAACAGTGGTTTTCCCATTCGTTCCAGTTATTGCAAGAATTGGCCGGTTATCCCATTGAGCCGCTAGATCAAATTCTGTAAGAATCGGGATTCCTCTATCAGCTACAGCTTTAAAGAAAAAGTGGCTCTCTCGAAGGCCTGGTGTAGGAATCGCAAAATCCACATCCTCAATATCTCGGTGGAATTCCGTTTCACTTTTTGGAGCAACCAAATTAACCCCAATAGCTTCAGCAGCACTCACCATCTCATCATTAGGGCTATCATCAAAAACAAGAACAGAGGTGTTTCTTTCTATAAGTTCACTAGCGACGGCGCGCCCAGTTACTCCGAAACCAAACAATGCAATAGTTGCTCCACTCTCTACAGCCACTTGGCTCATGGTAAACCTACCCCGCGTAAGTCGGATACCTCCACAAAGTCTGCATAGAAAAGACCAAGAGCTATAGCTACAAAGAAACCTCCAATAATCCAAAATCGAACAATAACGGTCGTCTCTGGCCAGCCGAGAAGCTCGAAGTGGTGATGGAAAGGTGCCATACGGAAAATACGCTTCTTATTAAATAGCCGGAATCCCAAAACCTGAATAATGACGGAGAGAGTTTCAAGCACAAATATCCCACCGATGATTGGAAGCAGCAAATGAGTATTTGTAGCCAACGCCAAACACGCTAAGGCGGTTCCTATAGCCAGTGACCCTGTATCGCCCATAAATATTTTGGCCGGTGCAGCATTCCACCATAGAAAGCCAACACATGCACCAAGCATTGAAACTGCAACAACCGCTAGATCTAACGCATGGTCAAGGTTGTATATTCCCGGATAGCGAAAAGCCCAGAACGATATGACTGTTAGCGCGCTAAAACATAATGTGGATGACCCAGCAGCGAGTCCGTCAAGGCCATCAGTGAGATTAACTGCATTGCTCATAGCAAGGATCACAAAAACAGCCCAGAAAACCCAACCAACTGGCCCTAAATCTATTGAAAGTGAATCCCAGCGCGTAAACGATACTTCAGTATGCACGTTTGTAGTCGTGACCATCGCAACAGAAAATCCAAAAGCGACGACTAGTAGTCCGATAACTTTTGTTCCTTTTTTCAAACCTAGGTTTCGTTCATTCGAAACTTTCAGCCAGTCATCTAAGAACCCGACAATACTTGCACCAAGAATCGCTGCCATGACAAGTAAGCCTGATCTCGTATAGATTCCGTTGTATAGGTCCGAGATAACATAAGCAATCGTTCCACCTAGAACCACAGCTATACCGCCCATAGTTGGAGTACCCGCTTTAGTGATATGCCCCCCCGGGCCATCTTCACGTATTGGTTGTCCGATTTTTCTGCTGGTCAACCAACGAATCAAATACCGTGTTCCGAACAGCGATATTCCAACTGAGATTGTTACAGCGAACAAAAGGCGAATCATCCTTTGACCCCCTTTAGATTCTTTCTCGCAATAAGTCTGTCATCGAATGGCCTAACATTACCCCTGATTTCCTGTGTTGTTTCTGCACCCTTACCGGCAATCACTACTACTTCACCGGACTTTGAAGATTGGATCGCTATTCGAATGGCCGATTCTCGATCTTCTTCCACGATTACGGATTCTGGATACTCAAACCCTGCCATCGCATCATCGATTATTTTTCGAGGATCCTCATTACGGGGATTATCTGTAGTGATTATCACCTGATCAGCATGAACCTCAGCTGAACTGGCCATCTGAGGCCGCTTACTTCTGTCACGATCTCCACCGCACCCGAAAACGATTGTTAGTTTTACTTCTGGCGCTATATTTCGAACAGCTTGGAGGACATTCTCAATTCCGGCGGGAGTATGGGAGTAGTCAACGATGACTATCGGTCCATCTTGATTGCTACTAACAATTTCGAACCTACCGGGAACTGGTTCGGCTTTTTTAAGTCCGTTGACTATCTGATCTTCTTTTAGTCCCAATAGAAGACACGTAGAAGCTGCAAGTAATGCATTCTCGATATTAAATTCGCCTGTGATTTGAAGTTCAACGACCTGGTCGCGCCAAATGATACTTGATCCAGTAAAACTTGTTTTCCTCACTTCTGTCGAACTAGGTGAAACTTCACATGTCTCAATATCAATTTTCTTCACCAAGCGCTGACCAAAGGGGTCATCAATATTCACAACAGCCGTCTTACATTGATTCGCAGTAAATAATGAACATTTAGCCTTGAAATAATCCTCAAGATCATTGTGAAAATCTAAGTGGTCATGGCTTAGGTTTGTGAACACCCCTATATCAAATTCTGTTCCAGTAACTCGATATTGCGATAATGCATGAGAGGACACTTCCATTACTACTGACTGAATTCCATCATTAACCAAGGATCGGAATTGCCTTTGCAAATCAGGCGCTTCAGGTGTCGTAAGTACTCCAGTTAAAGTTCCGATAGATTGTGTAGCGATTCCAGCGGTGTTGAGTATCTCTGTAATTATTTCAGTAGTTGTTGTTTTCCCATTAGTGCCAGTTACCCCAACAACGTCTAATTCTTTCGACGGGAATCCATAATAAACACATGAGAAATAACTCATTGCTTCGCGGGAATTGCGAACAACTACTTGAGGCACTGAAGCCACAAGCTCTCTCTCAACAATAAGAGCAACGGCTCCTCTCTCTATAGCTTCCGACGCGTATTGATGACCATCATGAGTTCCTCCGGAGATACAGAAGAACATGTTTCCAGTTTGAACATCCCGACTGTCGAAACTCAAACCACTAATCTCTATTCCAGTAGGGGCACCGATCACTTCTGTCTCCCCTCCTTCAAAATTAGATTCGTACTCTGAGAGCATTTCAACTAGATTCATTGGGCGCTCTCTATTTCTGCTTCATCGACTGTTAAGTTATCGGTTTCGTTTTGAGTGGCAGACGAATACACAAGATCCGATGCTGGAGCAATTTTATAATGGCGCAAGGCCCAACTCGCGAGATTACCAAACAACGGTGCAGCTGTTTCGCTCGCATAGAATTGATCTGTTGGCTCATCAATAATCACTATCATTGATAGCTCCGGGGCTGATGCAGGGAAATAGCCAACAACTGTAGACGCGTATTGATAGAGCCCCTCTTCATCTTCATAGGTTCCGTTTGATTGCACTTTCCGAGCTGTTCCGGTCTTGGCAGCAATTGCGTATCCGGGAACACCAGCTTTTCTTGCTGTACCTCTTGCAACGACAGCTGCAAGCATTTGTGTAATTTCTCGTGCTGACTGCTCTTCAATTATTCTGCGGCTGGGACTTGTTGCGACATACTCCATATCGCCGGAACTATGAGCGATTGATTGGATAATTTGCGGTGAAACGTATACACCTCCATTCGCTAGTGCGTTATATGCACTAAGCATCTGAATCGGGGTTACATCAATACCTTGACCCATGCCTGTTGTTGCAATTTCCACGCCTGACCAATTTTCAAGACTTTTGAGCGCTCCGGAAGCTTCATAGGGAAAGTCGAGATCTGTCTTCTGATTGAATCCGAAATCGATCAAATAGCGGTGAAGTCTTTCTTTGCCAAGGTCTAGTGCCCAAGTGATTGTTCCTGTGTTCGAAGAGTTAACTAGAATTTCCTCTAAAGTCATCTCCTTCGTTCCATAAACTAGGCCTAATTCTTTAAATGTACAGTCATACTTGACGCCGACACATTCTTCCTCATCGTAGAGCTCGATAGCATCATCGATTGCCCGAACAGTAGTCGGGCGAGCCAAGCCTTCGTTAATTACGGCCGCAATTGTCACTGCTTTCATAACTGACCCAGGTTCATAGACCCACGTCACTGCCCGATTATCCGAAGTTGTAACGATCTCCCCATCTTCAGTCCTAACCATCGACGCCATAGCGAGAATCTCGCCAGTAGCCGGTTTCGATATCGCTACCACTCCGCCTTTAGCATTCAGAGTTTCTATCGCTTCGCCTAGCTCTAATTCGACCTGAGTCTGAAGGGCTCGATCTAACGTCAAGTAAAGGTCAGCGCCTTGAGTTGCGGGTTCAATTTGTATTCTTCCATTCGGAATCCTTCCCCCATATAAGTTACGCTCTCCCACCTCGAGGCCTGATTCTCCTGTCAGATACTCGTCATACTGGAGCTCCAATCCAGAAACTCCTTGATTGTCGACTCCAGCCAGCCCTATTGTTCCTCTGGCGAAATAGTCACCTGAAGAGTAAAACCTCCTTGGTTCCTCATCAATATAGATTCCGACAAGACCTAGCTCCTCCACAGATGCCTGCATTTGAATCGTTGCTTCTCTTTGGAGATAGCTGAATCTTGATTCTCTCGTGAGTTCCGCAAGAATATATTTAGGTTGTCTGTTGATTATTGGTGCGAGAATTTCTGCGTACTCTATAGCTAGATCTCCGACGACATGAGGGTCAGCATAAATTATCGGCTGGGGAAATGATAGGGCAAGGTTGTTCCCATCCCGATCGAGGATTTGTCCTCTCTCACCGTCCGTGATGCTTTCATACATGCGCTGATTTACACCTATTTGGACTCTTTCATCAGAAGTAAGTACTTGAATATGAAAAAGTCTCCAACCCAAAGCGAGAGCAGCTACAAAGAAGAAAGCAGAGAGGACAACTAATCGCCAATTTTCTTGTAGCGAAAAATTGGCCCTAGCCATTTACGCCACTGTCTGTTTCTGAAATAGCCGTATCCGCCCATTTTTCTGGAGGCACTTGGGGAGATGCTATTAGATACTTAACTTGAGAAGGGGCAACCATGCCTAGGCCATAAAGGCCATCTTCTATTAACTCTTCTGGGGAGGCGAATGCGATCTTATAAATTCTTTGAGCAGATTCGAGTTCAGAAATATTAAAGCGATGAGCCCTGTTAACGTCGCTTGCGTCGCTGATCATAGTAATAGTTTTGTCAAGGGTTTTTTGATTGGTGACTACTACAGCGGTAAAGCACACTCTGACAAAAATTCCCAAGACAACTAGAAGGATCATGCCTGATATAAAGTTCCAAATCCATGGCCTAGATTTGGAGAGAACACGTAAACCAGTGTTTACATTACTTCTCTTTCTGTCCAGTTCTAAGACTTGAGAGGATATAGCCATCTCAGTTCCTAACCTTTTCAAACCAGCGGAGGCGAGCTGAAGTCGCTCTAGGGTTCTGCATCAATTCATTCTCTGAGGGGGTCTTCCCGCCGCGATCCAGCAGACGCACCGATCCACCTACTTCTGGCAGTGGAAGGTGCTTGGGTACAGTGTTCTTGAGCCCTGCTGCTGTCCGTAATGTACGTTTGACAATCCGGTCTTCTCCGGAATGGTACGAAATAATTACGCATCGTCCATCTGGCATCAAGCGATCTATTGTCTTGTTGAGCGCTGACTCTAAAATTTCTATCTCATTGTTGACGGCAATTCTGATTGCCTGAAATGTCCGACGAGCAGGGTGGCCAGGAGATTTTCTTGAAGCTGCTGGCATGGCGTCAATGACAACTTCGGCCAATTGAGATGTTGTGGCTAGTGGCCTCGCCTCAATTATTGCTCTAGCGATTCTCTTAGAATGCCTTTCATCACCGTATTGTTTGAGTATTCGCGATAGATCCCGATAACTAGCGTTGTTTACTAGATCTTTTGCGCTTATACCCGTAGCGCTATTCATCCGCATATCCAAGGGCCCTTCAGTTCGGAATGAAAATCCCCTCGCGGGTGTGTCAAGCTGATAGGAAGATACGCCTAAATCAAACAATGCTCCGGATATTGTGTCTACATTTAATCCGTCTAGTATTTCGTCAATTCGGTCAAAGCGCTCATGTACAAGATCGAATCGGCCATCCAAATTCATAAGTGCTTTCCGAGCAGCAATATGCGCTTCTTGATCTTGATCGATTCCAACCAAGTGGAGATCATCTCTAAGTTCCAATAGCGCTTTTGAGTGTCCGGCGCCGCCAAGAGTTGCGTCAAGAAAATAACCGGAGGGAATTTGATCCAGTATGGAGAGGACTTCAGTTAGCATTACAGGTTGATGGGAATAGTCACTCGGCTCTGTACGGGTGATCCGGCAGTCGGATGAGCCGACTGCCGGATCCAGGGGATACCCGTTTGCTGGAGAGCTTGCTGACATACTGTTCGGACTTCTTTCTTTCTCGCTTACCGGCAGCCCCCCGGTGTATATGCGTTCGTCGGGATTTCTCCCCGAGCGGACTAGATGGCAAGCGGGCGGAGTAGAGGCTCGCATCTTATAAACCGGAAGGCTGCCCATAAGCGGGTAAGTATGATTCCGTTCAAGTTGGCTATATATCAATCCTGCTTTCATTTATTACTTTTCTAGATCTCTTTCTCCCTAGAGCCATTGGCTCTCATTGGGTTGTATTTCCGTTGTTTCCTCGATGTTCCTCCAGTTCGCAGGAGTCCAAATCTCGGCTCGATTGATTACGCCAATCAAAACAACTTCCCGTTCAAGTTGGATTTGGTCTCGTAATTTTGGTGGGACGGCGATTCTCCCCTGACCATCTGCGCGAACCTCGCTGATGCTTGCGGCCCATCTTCTTTGTGCGTGCGGTGAGACTTGGTTGTTCTTGACTTGTTCTATGAGTCGTTCGGCAGCTTTCCCAATCTCTTCTTCGCTGTAAACCAAAAGACATGGGTCTTCTAACGACTTGGTCAAAAACGCTGCATTAACAAGGTGGCGACGGAAGGTCGGAGGAAGAACCAGTCGGCCCTTCTCATCTAAAAGTCTTTCGTGTTCCCCTGTAAACATTATGACCCCTGTCGTTTCCCGACAATCTCCGTTGAGTTCGAAGTGAAAGATATTAAGAGAGATCCCTTCTCCCCTATTTGTCCCACTTTAACCCATATTCTCCCATTTACAACCATTTACGTGTAAAAATAAGGGAATCTACGCAACTTCGAGAGATCTAGACCGACAAAGGCAATCCAGCGGCGCCAAGCAAATTTGATCAACCTTGTTCGGGTCGTATTAGGAAGACTCCCTAGGAAAGAGTCAATGCCTCCATGAAGGCTATTAAAATTTCTTTTCGATCGAGCGCAACATATGTTCCAGCATCATAAATTTCTGATTCTAGATTTCTAGTCGATGCATCGGTGAACAACTTGACCCATTCTTCTGGCTTCCATCCCAGTGTTAGGGCGCATTGGAATCTAACGCCTTCTTTCATTCGTCTCTGGGAGATGCCTAGGATTTTCTTTTCTCGAATCAGGAGTTCGCCGGGTGCTCGGCCAGCAAAACAAACCAAGTCCGCTAACGGGCCTTTTTCGAACGGCTTGTTATGCATCTGGCAATCGACGCCCATTGAATTTAGAGTATTTTTCCAGACTCTTCCCATCCAGATTGATGCCACCTCTATGTCATCCTGCCAAATTCGGTGTGTTCGAGGCACAAATAGATCTACCCAGAATAAGGTGTGTGGGTCTACAAAAACTGCGCCTCCTCCAGTTCTCCGCCTTGCTATAGAAACATCTACCTTCTTGGCATGTTGATAATTTATGCATGAATCATCTTGTGAACTGCCCAGAACAAGACATGGGTTCGTGGGAGACATTATCCACACTGAAGGCGATGTCCAGTCTTCATTCATTAAGGAGTGAAGTGCTTGGACGTTACCGACTTGATCAGAAACAACCCACTCTGGCATACCATCTAGCAGGAGGTTCTCTGCTATGTTCACTTGCTTGACATCGTCCAAGTTCGGCACCATTTGAAATACGTCACTAAGTCGCTTTGAAAGTATTTAGTGGGATCTTCATGCCCATATGCGGTGACTATCCGGAAGTGGAAGTATCTTTTATTTGGGAGAGGAAGAAATGGGAATGACTTATACCAACCGTTCTTTCGCATGCGCCATAGCTGGGTGATGGCCACAACCCATAAAGAAGGCCTTCTGATGAGTGCTGTTGCACCACTGCTAACTAGATTTCCCATATCTCCACACTAGCCATTTTAATTCAGCAAACCTGCATGGAATAACAGGCTTAGAGAAATAAGCGGGAGAGAAGCGTGGACTAATTGTTATGGTTCTCGGCGGAATCTATCAAAGAAGCTGCCTCGCCCATTGCCTTCGTTTCCTAGCCTTCCAGATCCAACTCTCATCGAAAGTTGATTCATTCCTGCTTTCCCTAGCCTTCGCATGTTCTGTTCAAAGTAAAGGGCTGCCGCCAGCATGATGACGAATCCTAGAAAAGCTAGCCAGAAACTCACGGATAGGGTCAGGATGATAAACGCAAGTCCAACAATGAAGCCAAGCACAGACCATTTAATATTCCTGGCTGCATGCGTATAAACCGTGGTCGTAGCTACTTCATTCGCTAGGTCAGGATCTGTTTCGTGTAATTGCTGTTCGATCTGACTTAGTATTTTCTGTTCATCATCCGAAAGTGGCATATATCTATCATCGCACAATCATTTGCTATCAACAACGCGAAACCGATTACTTCTTTAGTCACTAGAGGGACCCCATTGCTGAGATCCCTTTTCTTTCGGTCGAAGCCCTGTCTCTGACAGAGTACTAGCAGCCCCTATTGACTGGGTTCCGAATTTTTCATGTATCTGGTCGATAGCTTTTTCTGCATCACGCCATTCGGGGTCATTCCCTTCTATGTCATCAAAAGATAGTTGTAGCCCCAAATCACTTTCTGTTAAATTCGACACTCCTACTCCCAGTAATCGAACTCCGCTTGATGTTTCGATAGACTCAAGAAGGTTCACTGCGTTTCTCCCAACGACCTTTCCACTGTCTGTAGGGTTTGGGAGAGTAACCGAGCGAGTGAAGGTCGAAAAGTCCTTTAGCCTCACTTTGAGGTTCACTGTTGCCCCTAGGATTCCCAGTCCGCGTAAACGCTTACCCACTGCATCAGCCATCCGGAAAATCTCTGTAGTTACTCTCTGCTCTGAGTAGAGATCCTCTGAAAAGGTCTCTTCATGGGAAAGGGATTTTATATTTTGGCGTGCTTCTACATTTCTTTCGTCTACCCCATGGGCTAGTCGATGTAAATGCGCACCCTGTGTCTTGCCTAAAGCTTGAATTAAGCTATCTCGAGGGAAATTTCGAAGTTGCAAAACTGTCGTTATGCCAATCTGATCTAATCGAGCTACCGTTACTGGGCCGACACCCCAAAGCGAACGAACAGGCAAAGGGTCGAGGAATTCTTGGATTTCATATTCTTCGACAATTTTCACGCCAAGCCCTGGAACAGGCCCCTTAGGTCCAGGTCTCGGTTTCGCCTCTTCCGTCGCTAATTTAGCTAGAAATTTGTTAGGTGCTATTCCCACTGAACAAGTTAGCCCTTGTTCATGATTAATGTCTCTCCTTATTGATTGGGCTATCTCAAATGGCGAACCGTGCAACCGTACGCTTCCCCCTACATCCAAAAAAGCTTCATCTAAAGAAATCGGTTCAACCAAAGGTGTGTAGCGTTCAAAAATCTCCATGACTTTAGAACTAATGCTGGCATAGTAAGAGTGGTCTCCCTGAAGAAAAATAGCTCGAGGACAAAGACGTCGAGCTTGATAAGTCGACATGGCGGAGAATATTCCAAATGAACGCGCTTCATATGATGCAGCTGCTACAACCCCTCGCCCTCCGGTTCCCCCCACAACTACAGGAAGACCTCGTAAATCGGGCCTTCGAACTAGTTCAGCTGAAACGAAGAAAGCGTCCATATCTACATGCAAAATATGTGATGTCATCTTCTAAGCTCTTATAACTACTCTTACTCTTATTCAAGCATTTCCAAGAACGTTTTGCTGGCATCTGATCAGCGAATGAAACGATACGATGATAGCAATGCAGGAAAATAACGAAAACGAGGAATCAGACGACAAAAGTGTTATTAAGTTTGGCGGAAATTCAGTTGAGCTTCCCAGTGCAGATCATTTGTTCTCATCTCCTTCTCGACCTATCCAAGTATTTTCTTTCGTTGCGATTCTGATCGGCGGTCTTTGTGGAGGTTTGATAGGTTACGCTTTTACAGATCTTCAATGTTCTGAAGGCTGCTCAGATTTAGCAGGCATTAGCGCCATTATCGGGTCATTAATCGGGGCTGGAGGTGTTGGCGTTGTTTCAGTTCTGGTTCTTCGAGCGGTAACAGAATGGCGCACCAAAAATGGTGGAGATTCAAAATAACAATGTCTACTGGGATAGATAAAGAAGTCGATTTTGTTGAATTGCGAGATATCGCTAGTGACGTCGCCAAACAAACGAGTCAATACATCATCCAAGAAAGCCGAGAAGTAGTCCCGCATGGTATTAAGTCAAGTTCTACGGACTACGTTACTGAAATCGATAAACGAGCTGAAATGCTTATTGTGGACCTGATCAAAGATTCACGGCCACATGATGGATTTTTGGGTGAGGAGGGAACATCCCAAAACAGTCGCTCAAATGTTCAATGGGTTATTGACCCTATCGATGGAACGACAAACTTCATATACGGCCACTCAGGATTCGGCCCATCAATTGCTGCGAAAGTGGAGGGACGAATCGTCGCAGGGGCTGTTGCTGATTCAAGCCGTGGAGAAGTATTCGATGCTGCTGAGGGGCACGGAGCCCGATGCAACGGAGAAAGAATCTCTATAACAAAGCTAGCTACATTGGAAACAGCTCTTGTAGCTACAGGTTTTAGCTATATAAGCTCTGACCGCGCGGTCCAGGCAAAGATGCTTCTTGACCTTATTCCGTCCGTAGCTGATATACGGAGAATGGGCAGTGCAGCAATCGATCTATGTTCTGTAGCCAAAGGCAGAGTAGACGCGTTTTTTGAAACTGGCTTAAACGAATGGGACTTCGCTGCTGGGATGTTGATAGCTTCTGAAGCAGGAGCCAAAGTTCAAAGCATCGGCGATTTTGGTGGGAAAAACTTAACTCTTGCTGTGAATCCTTCTATTGAAAGGCAATTTAGGGATTTGCTTGACTCCGCTGTCTTGAACATCAATTAGTGGATATTTAATGCCCCTCTTTTAACCCAAAGGCCCCTTTGCCTCTATCATGTTGGGATGAGCACTAAGGTACTTGTCGTCGAGGATGATGAGCGAATCAGAACTGCTGTCCGACTCGCTCTCGAGAACGAAGGGTGGGAGGTCGTAGAAGCCCGCAGCGGCGAGGAAGCGCTACAGGTTTTCCCAGAAGCTGATGCAGATATTGTTCTTATCGATATTATGCTTCCAGGTATCGATGGATTCGAAGTTTGTCGAACCGTTCGTAAACAGAGTGACATCCCCGTAGTTATGGTTACAGCAAGGGATGATACCCATGATGTAGTCGCTGGGTTAGAAGCAGGAGCTGATGATTATCTCACGAAACCCTTTGCCCCTAAAGAACTAAGTGCAAGAATTCGGGCCCTCCTCCGAAGAGTTCGTATCCCGACAGCAGAGCTAAGCAATCTTGAGTTCGGCGACCTTAAGATACTTCCAGACCAAGGGCAGGTGATCGTAGGCGATAGAGCTACGCACCTAACTCGTACAGAATTTCAACTGCTTATTGAGTTGGCATCAGCCCCTGGAAGGGTTTTTAGCAGGGATGAACTTCTGGAGAGAGTGTGGGGACGGGGTTACTTCGGTGATGGAAGGCTAGTAGACGTTCATATTCGCCGACTTCGTAAAAAAATAGAGCCAGAAGATGCTAAGCCACGTTACGTCCTAACAGTCAGAGGTTTTGGCTACAAACTTCAAGGGTAACCGGTCATGGCTCCTCAATTTAGGCGCGGTGTCCGTCTCAGAGCGAGAGTGACTCTGGCATTTGGGCTTAGCGCGCTCCTTCTAACGACAGTGCTGTCAATTGTTACTTATTTACTTGTCCGAGATAACTTATTGGAAACGCGAGAACAAAGCGCTCAAAGCGTTGCCACAGTAAACGCCAATCAGGCGCAGCGAAGAATAATCGAAGAAATCGATACTGGGACGACTCGCGACCTTCTCTCAAACCTACGCGGCGTGAGAGCTGAGTCAACTCCAGCTATTCGACTTGACGACAACTGGATTTCTGCTGACCCAGTCCTATTCGAGGCACCTGGAAATATCCACGTTGAACTGTTGAATCTGGTTAGCGAATCAGAATCTTCCGGAGCCAAAATGAAATATCGCCTAGGTAATGGGACACCTGTACTTGTAATCGGGTTTCCTCTAACAGCTAGAGACGCCTTATATTTCGAAGCGACTCCACTTGATGACATTGAAGACACATTAAATGCGCTTTCCCAAATACTAATAGTGACAAGTGCGGGGATATGCCTATTTGGTATAGCCATCGGCGCTTTCGCTTCAAGAAGGTTGCTGCTCCCAGTTGAGAAAGTTGGGCAGGCTGCCCGCGCTATTGCAACGGGTGACTTAACAGCCCGATTAGAAGTTGGACGGGATCGAGATCTTGCGCAACTTACTGCCTCCTTTAACCAAATGGCATCCAATCTCGAAGAAAGGATCCAGTCAGACGCCAAATTCGCTAGCAATGTTTCCCACGAATTACGCTCCCCTCTCACAACAATCATGGCTTCCCTTGAAGTATTAAATGCCGACAAACCCACCTTTAATCAGGCATCATCAGTTGCACTTGATCTACTTACGGAAGATCTTGAGAGATTCCGACAGTTAGTTGAAGACCTTTTAGAAATATCACGTTATGAAGTTAATGCAAATGCACTAGATCTTGAGAGATTTTTGCTTAAAGAGTTTCTGAGAGCAATAGCTATCCAATCAGGACATGAGACACTGGAAATAGATTTCATCAATTGCGCTGAAGAAACCATAATCGAGGCAGACAAACGGCGGCTGGCGCGAGTTATGAATAACCTTCTAGAGAATGCGACCAATTACGCTGGAGGCGCTACAAGACTTTCGGTGAATCAAATTGAAAGTGATATAGAAATATCCATAGAAGATCATGGTCCAGGAATTCCTGAAACGGAGCGCAACACAATCTTCGAAAGATTCGCTCGAGGAGCAGAAGGGGGTAGAAGAGGGAAAGGAACCGGTACCGGACTGGGGCTCTCTCTTGTCGCGGAGCACCTTAAACTTCATGGAGGGCAGGTAAATGTTAGAGGTCATGAAGATGGAAGAAAAGGGTCTGTGTTCACAATCAAACTTCCAAAGGTAATCAAATGAAGAATCGCTTCACTTACTTGATCGTAATGGTGCTGGTGGTCTCAGGATGTGGAATCCCTCAAGACTCTTCACCAACTTCCATCCAATCAACTTTCCCAGAGAGCGCAACACCTCAAACAGAAATGCAAGTAAGCGAGGAATCTCGAACCTTCACTATCTACCTACTTGATGCTGATAGCCGGTTGATACCGGTTACACGAGAACTTTCCGGCTCTGAGCTCAAAATTACAGATCTCATCAATGAACTTATAGCAAATCCCACAAAAGCCGAATCGGAGATGGCGCTAAGTACTGCAGTGCCGGTAGGTCTATCGTTGGATGGGGTAACTGTTGACGGAGAAAGAGCAGCAATTAATTTTGAACCCGGAGGATTAGAAATAATTGAAGGAGAGCAACTCACCGAGGCTCTTGCTCAAATTGTTTGGAGCGTAACTGAGTCGGGCGACGTAGTAAGTTTGACTATCTCTATAGCTGATGAAATCAAAACATGGCCAACACCCGATGAAGGCGATCAAAATTCACTAACAAGAGGTCAATTCATCAGTTACGCGCCCCAAGTATCAATTATCGGATAAACACTAAGATACATAACAGGAGAAGACCTTATGACGACTATTCTCGCAATTGATGCAGGCACCACGGGTGTTAGAACCCTAGCAGTTGATGGCCATGGTGAAGTCATCTCCTCTTCCTACCGGGAATTTAAACAATACTTTCCTGAACCTGGTTGGGTTGAGCATGATGCACTAGAAATATGGAATTCAGTACAAGCTACGATGGCTGAAGTTATCTCAAACCTTTCTGAATCAGTAGCTGCTATTGGTATCACCAATCAACGAGAGACTGCGGTGGTTTGGGATCGGAAAACTTCTCTCCCTCTTCATCGAGCTCTTGTTTGGCAAGATAGACGAACAACACCTCGATGTGCTGAGCTTGAAGCCGATGGATTGCTTCCAACGATACGAGAATCAACAGGGCTAATAATTGACCCTTATTTTTCAGCCACAAAGTTTGAATGGATCACAGACAACATTCCAGCTTCAAAGGATGTGGCACTTGGGACTATAGATAGTTGGCTTGTATGGAAGCTAACTGATGGAAAAGTTCATGCCACTGACGCTTCGAACGCATCTCGCACAATGTTGTTCAACATCAACGACTTGCATTGGGACATGGACCTTCTTGAGTTGTTCAGCATAAACGAATCGAATCTACCTGAGGTGCGAGCTTCAAATGGGGACTTTGGACAAACAGGGAAGGAGGCATCATGCGGTCAAGGAATTCCCATTAGAGGAATTGCAGGAGATCAGCAATCATCTTTATTTGGCCATGCTGCTTTTTCTAGGGGGGACGCTAAGAATACATATGGAACGGGCTCTTTCGTGCTTATGAATGTCGGTGGAGAATTACCTAAGCCAGTTGATGGGCTTCTCTCTACAGTTGCTTGGGTTTTGGAAGATGGGACTACCAATTCAGTAACCTACGCCTTAGAAGGCTCTATCTTCTCTACTGGGGCTACAGTTCAATGGCTGCGGGATGGATTAGGCATTATCTCTCATGCTTCAGAACTCGAAGCTCTGGCACTTGAATGCTCAGATACAGGTGACGTTTATATAGTCCCAGCATTTGCTGGTCTCGGGAGTCCTTGGTGGGACCCTCTCGCTCGTGGTGCGATTCTAGGACTTACACGAGGAACAGGGAAACCTGAGATAGCGCGGGCGGTAATCGAATCCATGGCATACCAGACCCGTGATGTTATAGAGTCAATGCAAATTGCTTCTAATCAGGAATTACAGAATTTAAGAGTAGATGGCGGAGCGTCGGTCATGAACCTCCTTCTTCAACTCCAAGCTGACCAATTACAAGTGCCAGTTCTTAGGCCTAAGTCGAAGGAAATTACTGCTTTAGGGGCAGCATTTCTCGCCGGATTATCGATAGGTACGTGGTCTTCTCTTGCAGAGATCGCAGATAAGTGGCAACTTGAGGCAGAGGTATACCCTGAGGAGAATTCGCTAACTTGTGACGAAGCTCACGCTCGATGGGTTGAAGCTGTAAATCGGAGTAAATCTTGGGCTGGAACCAGCTAACTAGACAGAGCTAGAGATCTGTTAGTGTATTTTTTATATGGCGGATAGCTTGAGAAGTCCGTTGTTCATTCTCGATGAGCGCAAATCGGACATACCCTTCACCGCCTGGCCCGAATCCAACTCCTGGAGAGGTAGCTACTTTTGCTTCCCGCACTAAAAAAGAAGCAAAGTCAATGGATCCCATATCTTTGTATGGTTCAGGAATCGGAGCCCACGCAAACATCGTTCCTCTTGGAGGTTCAATGTTCCACCCGATTCTATTTAAACCATCGCATAAGGTGTCACGGCGGCTTTGATATATTTTGTTTACTTCTTTGGGGTGGTCGCTGGCCTCATTAATCGTGACAGTCGCTGCGATTTGTATCGGCTGGAACGTGCCGTAATCTAAATAAGATTTAATCTTTGCTAAAGCTGCGATGACCTCACTGTTACCTAACATGAACGCCACACGCCAACCTGCCATGGAAAATGACTTTGTCATTGAGTAGAGTTCTACGGCAACATCCTTCCCACCGTCTGCTTGAAGGATAGAGGGCGGCTGGTAGCCGTCAAAGCCTAAATCTGCATACGCGAAATCATGGACAAGGAGAACTTCTTTTTCTTTGGCGAAATCAACCACTTGTTGCATGAAATCTAGATCGACGCACATGGTGGTTGGATTATGCGGGAAGGAAAGCAAAATTACCTTAGGGCGTGGCCAACTATATTCCCAACGTTCCCGCATCGCCCCGAAGAAATCAGATCCACTTGAAAGAGGAATCTCTCGGACTTCCGCTCCGGCGAAAAGAGGTGAGTACAAGTGAATAGGGTATGAAGGAGATGGGACTAACACGGCATCTCCCGGTTGAACTAGTGTCCACATCAGATGGGATAGGCCTTCTTTAGCACCTATCGTATTTATTGCTTCAGTTTCTGGATCAAGAGAAACTCCAAAAGTTTCCTCATATAGACCGCATATGGCTTCTCTAAGTTTTGGGATGCCTCTACTCAATGAGTACCTGTGGTTTCTGGGATTTTGGGCAGCTTCGCAGAGCTTATCAACAGCAATCTGTGGAGATGGAAGATCAGGATTCCCAAATCCGAAATCGATAATATCATCGCCTTCACGGCGTCCTTTGATCTTCAGATCATTGATGATTGTGAAAACATAAGGGGGAAGATTTGCTATTCGCCGAAACTCCATCAACTCAGGCTATCTCTATTATGAGCAATGAACGTGCACCTTTGTTCATCTCTTATCCTCTAAGAACTTCTGCCTGGCTAGCAGCGCAGCCCCGATGGCACCAGACTTCTTTCCGAATTTCGCCAGAACGACCATATCCTTTGTCCTCAATGAACTTTCAGGGGTTATATTTTCGAAACTCTTCCTTACAGGATCAAGGAGAAGTTCACCTAACTCTGTTATCCCACCGCCGATAACCACTAGTTCAGGATCTAAAATATTAACTAAATTCACTAACCCTAGAGCCACCCAATTACTGTATTGACCCAACACTTTTAAGGCTTCTTTATTTTTCTCTAAGGCCAGATGGCCAATTCTTTCACTGTCAAATGGCGTTTCATCGCTATTGCTACCAAGAGAACCGAGTTCACCATCTAATTTCATCGCTTCGGCAATATTCCCTAAAGATGACCCTGAAGCGTAACGTTCCCAGCAACCGAAACGTCCACATGGGCAAGGCAGGCCGTCAGGCATAACTGTCATATGACCTACTTCTCCTGCGTAACCAGCGCTCCCTCGAAATAGTTCAGAATTGAAGTACAAGCCAGCTCCAATTCCTGTTCCCAAACAAACCATGACAACGTTTTGGAATTCTTTTGCCACTCCCAATTGGACCTCGGCCCAGGTTGCGCTGGTAGCATCATTCTCTATTAAAACTGGGATGCTTAATTCTTTCCGAAGCTTGTCAAG
>PBIQ01000026.1 GCA_002720485.1 Acidimicrobiaceae bacterium | reverse complement strand
TTAGAAGAAATCCTTAAAGAAGCCCGAAAGTATAAATTTTTAGGCCCACTTCCTTTAGAAGATCACGTAAAAAACGGAAAAGGATTTATAGAGATGTTAGGACGTCTTTCACCTGACATTGAATCACCCCATTGGTTGGTTGATCTTGGCTCTGGTGGCGGTGTCCCTGCCTTTGTTATAGCTGAAAAATTCCCCCATTGGCAGTTTTTTCTAGTTGAACGAAAGAAAAAAAGAGCAGAATTCCTGACTTGGGCAGTTGAAAATGTGAGATTTGGGACAAACATTCACATTGTTCATAGTGAAGCGGAAACAGCGGCAAGGGATAAACAATTTGAAAAAAAAGCGGATTTTGTTACAGCCCGGTCATTTGCTACACCTTCAAAAACAGCAGAATGCGGTTGCCGTTTCTTAAAAGAAGGGGGGTTTATGATCGTTAGTGAGCCCCCCAAAACAGGAGATCGCTGGTCTGAAGCAGGACTTTCACTTCTAGGATTGCGGACAAAAAAGACAAATAACCCAACTTTCGGAACCTTTCAAGTTTTAGAACTTGAGCACTTTCCTGATAAACGTTACCCTCGACGGCCTGGGGCTATTAAGAAAAAAGCTTTGTGGTAAAAATGTTTCACGTGAAACATTGAAACAAAAATACTTTGTTTCACGTGAAACTCCCCATAGATATGTGTGGGGTTGACAAAGCGTTGTAGTGTAAACACTGTAGTAATGGTTAGAAGCCGAGGAGTAAATGTGAATCAACAGGAATCAGGCCAATTAGAAGACTTTTTTCCATTCCAGCCTCACCCTTCCTCAACTAACGAATTACCAAGGATTCTAGCTGTAGCTAACCAAAAAGGAGGGGTAGGTAAAACTACAACGACAGTCAACTTGGCTGCCTGCATTGCTGAATTAGATTATCGGGTTTTAGTTGTTGATTTTGATCCTCAGGCAAATGCTACGTCTGCCCTTGGCATTGATCCTCGTTCAGTAGAGACTTCGATGTACGATGTCATTCTCAATGGGATAAATTTAGAAAAAACTATTCTAAGGACTGAATGGAATTCACTTTCAATTGCTCCATCAAACCTTGATTTAGCAGGGGCCGAGATAGAACTAGTCTCAGCATTTAACCGAGAGCGCCTATTAGACGGTGCAATAGCTTCAGTTATTTCGGAGTATGATTTCGTCCTCATTGATTGTCCACCTTCTATAGGGCTACTTACAGTGAATGCACTTACTGCTGCTACTGAAGTACTTGTTCCCATTCAATGTGAATACCTTGCTCTAGAAGGCTTAGGACAGCTTCTGAGCAACGTTGAGCGAGTAAAAACACACTTAAATAAAGAGCTGTATATTTCTGCTATCGCACTAGTTATGTTTGATGCTCGAACAAAACTTGCTGGACAAGTTGTAGATGAAATCCGTTCACATTTTGGAGAAAGAGTTTGCCAACAAACAGTTCCAAGATCGGTTCGGCTTTCCGAAGCTCCCTCGTATGGACAACCGATCATTTATTACGACTCTTCTTCACGCGGGGCTATTGCATATCGATCACTTGCAAAGGAGATTACTGGTGGCACGTGAAAAAAAAGGTTTAGGTAAGGGCTTAGGAGCTCTGATACCTTCAGATGACGATAGTGGGCCAAAAGGAATCCGTTTAGGGGGACCAGGGTATAGAGAGCTGCCTATAGGGGCTATAAAAGTTAATCCTTATCAACCGAGAGACATTTTCGACGAGGAGATGTTATCGAATTTGACGGCTTCTATTCGTGAAGTAGGGGTTTTACAGCCAATTCTCGTCCGATCTAAAGATGCTGATAGTTATGAACTTATTGCTGGGGAGAGACGTTGGAGGGCAGCAAAAAGAGCAGGATTGGACAAAATCCCAGCGATTATTCGAGATGTTGAAGACCTAACCTCACTTGAGCATGCATTAGTTGAAAATTTACACCGACAAGACTTAGGGCCACTAGAAGAAGCAGCTGCTTTTCAACAACTTATTGATGATTTTGGTTTAAGCCAGGAGGCAGTTGGCCAACGTGTTGGGAAAAGTCGTTCAGCAATTTCTAATTCACTTAGGCTTCTCCACCTCCCGTCTTCAGTCCAAAACTACCTGTTGTCTGGTGAAATTTCAGCAGGTCATGCTCGGGCTTTACTAGCGTTGACTTCACGACAAGAACAAGACCAACTAGCACAACGCATTGTTAAGGAAGGTCTTTCAGTTCGTGAAGTTGAAACGATTGTTCGAGAAGGTTCATCTGTTCAAAAAACTAAACAAACAAAACGTCCCAAATCAGCACCTGTGTTGGAAGTAGAACAACAATTGTCTGAATACCTAAATACGACAGTAACTGTTTCATCTTCTGGGAAAAAGGGGAAAATAACCATTGAATTCGCTGATATAGATGATTTAAGTAGAATATTTTCTGCAATTAAGGACAAGTAAAGACCTTTAGATTTGCTGAAAAACATCGCAATAAGCTATAAACTCTAAAGTGAGAGTTTAGGGTTTTGAGTTGTTCATAGGTTTTTATCCCCAAGTTGGGGAAAACCCTGTGACTAGATGCCAAAAAATATGCTTTGAACAGGTGATTTATAGATATATAGAGTAAAAATATTGATAATTCTCATCCACATGGAAAAGATTAGGGCTTTACTCTTCAACATACGGTTCAGTCAACCATGAAACAATCACATCAGCTGCTATTACTGCTAACACTGGACCATGAGCAACTAGGTCGCTTGTAGGTCCTATACAAAGCACGATCGCTGGCATTCGTGTTTCTCGCAAAACTTGATTAGCCCTTCCTACAGTTTCAATTGATGTTCCGAGAATTGGGAGAAATTGTTCATACAGGGCATTAGCTAGAGAAGCTCCTCCAGGAGAGATATATCGTTGATTTGAAAAATATGAAATGGATCTTAAATAATCAGACGAACTAGTAATACCAAAATACAAATCAACATCGAGAGAGTTACTTAACTCTGCATGTTCATGTTCGTCATAGTGAGAGATCATCTCTACGTGCAAATTTCTCGAAATTAGTTCTCTTGAAAATTCATTAACGATAGATCCCAAACCCCCAACCTCTCCAAGAACTACCTTCTTATTATTGAGATTCGTATTTCTTGTTAATAGAGATTCATGTTCCCGTACTGCTGCTACGGGGTGCCCAGGCCCTATATCCCCGAGACGATTGAGCATTTGAAGGCTATCTGGGCCGAAAATAGCATCAACGGGAAGTCCAGCGTTCCTTTGAAATTCTCTAACAGCTTTTTCGGTATTTTCTCCAAAGATTCCATCAACTTGGCCAGAGTCAAAGCCGATTGTTCCTAGTCTTTTTTGGAGTTCAGCAATATCATCTCCACGAAGCATAGGACTTTGCAGATAGAGAAGTCGATCACCGAGTAAATATCCGGCTTCAATTAATGCATACCAAGTTGTAAGGTCGCAAATTCCTGTGGTTTCAAGATGACGACTTTCTTGAAAATCACGAAGAGCACCAGCGGTTTCTTTGGTGAAGGTTGATTTCTCGGTGGGGGTAGGAAAATTTGCGGATTCTAGAAGACGATGAAGATCTTCTATGACTTTTCCACTGTCTCCAGGTCCAAGCGGTAATCGTTCGCTAGGAAGGTTGCTCATTTTTCCGGTATATCACGGAGAGTGATAGAAGGAAAATACAACTCTTGAGGAAATCTAAAGGTATTCTTCAAGATCTTCCAGAAGAGCAGCCTTTCCTTTAGCTCCTACAATACGTTTTGTTGGAACACCATTGTCAAAAACTATCAACGTTGGAATACTCATAACTTCGAATCGTGCAGCAATTTCATTTGCTTCGTCAACATTGAGCTTAGTAATTTTAATCTTTTCACCCTGTTCAGAGGCTATTTCTTCAAGAATAGGAGCAATCATTTTACATGGCCCACACCATTCAGCCCAAAAGTCAACAAGGACTGGATTTTCGCTTCCTCCGATTACTTCATCAAAAGTTGCAGTTGAAAGGTTTGTGATTGTTCCAGACATTCAGATTCTCCTAGATAAATTTGTCAATTATATTTCTACCGGTTCGTCTACGGTAGCCTCCAAAATAGGTTGAAGGTTGAACGGTTGAAAACTACAGGTAAAGATTTCTTAATCAGTTTGTTCTTCTAGCCAGCGTTCAGCATCAATAGCGGCCATACAGCCAGAACCTGCTGCGGTAATTGCTTGCCTATAGGTAAAGTCTTGAACATCACCACATGCGAAAATTCCAGGAATATTCGTAAGCGAAGAATCAGGTTGAGTAGCGATGTATCCATTGTCTAATAAATCGAGTTGATTGATGAATATGTCCGTATTGGGCTTATGCCCTATAGCAATAAAAAGACCTGAAAGGTTTATATTGCTTTCGTTGCCTGAATTGACATCTCGAACGGTTATTCCTTCTAATTTAGAATCTCCGAGATAACCGACTACTTCATGATTCCACAGAAAATCAATTTTGGGATTAGAGAATGCTCTCTCCTGCATTATTTTAGAAGCGCGTAATTCATCCCTTCGATGAATAATGGTTACCTTGCTTGCGAAACGTGAGAGAAATGTGGCTTCCTCCATTGCTGAATCACCACCTCCTACAACAGCTATTTCTTGGTCGCGGAAAAAGAATCCATCACAGGTTGCACAGGTTGAAAGTCCATGTCCGACTAATTCGTATTCATTAGGTAGTTCTAACATGACTGAACGTGCACCAGTTGAGACGATGACTGCATCTGCTGAATATGATGGTTCTTCAGTGTTCGAGTCACCAATCCAAATTCGGAATGGTGAAGTAGAAAAATCTACTCGTGATACCTTTTGTGTTAAAAAAGTGGCTCCGAAGCGTTCTGCTTGAGATCGGAAATTTTGCATCAATTCCGGGCCCATAATTCCTTCAGGAAAGCCAGGATAATTTTCTACTTCAGTGGTCAACATCAATTGTCCACCTGGTTGATCACTTGTCGAAGAGGGCTCTCCCTCAATTACAAGGGGAGTGAGATTTGCTCTGGCTGCGTAAATAGCTGCAGTCAATCCTGCTGGACCAGATCCGATAATAAGTACCTCTCGGTGTTCAGCCATTTCTCTCCATTAATCCAAAAACTACCTTTTCTTGGGTTGAGCAGCTCTTTTGGGGCGCTTACGCCAAAAAACTAAACCGATAATTAACCATAGAACACCTGTGATTAGATACACAATCCAAACAGCAGAGCTTCTATCTGAAACAATCCAGGTATCAAAGATTTCAATAAGGCCACGATTTGTGCCGATTACAAAAAAAGGAATACTTAAAAGTAAAAGAAAGCAAGCTGTCAAACCATAAACGACTGAACGACTGATTTTTATTGCTGGCCCTGTGGTTTTGTCTCTAATATCGTCAACTGTTGACACAATTTGATCAGTAACCTGTTTAGGCCAATCGTCTTCGTTCCCAGTGTCATTTTCTTTTGGGGAGTTTTGCCCTATAGACGGTATTTCTGTCATGTTCGGGAGGCTAGCGCGAGATTAGTCAAAGAGCGACTCTTTCTCCAACCAACCCTGTTTATTCAGAAAGCGACTCTTCAAAGATGGGAGCTTCAAAGAAAAGCGAACAGGAAGAATCTACCTGGTAGACAGAGATAAGAGGATCTAATTCTGATTGTAGGTCCTCTGAAATTAGAATCAATGATGCCCTTCCATTGAGCATTATGCGTTGAATGAAGAGGGGAGTGCGAGCGCTGGTGTCAAAGAATGGTTGGTCTATCCAACATGTTTGAAATTCAGTGTTCTCACTAAAGAAGCTCTCTATCTGACTTGGTGCCAGCGGGATAGAAAGAATACTGCTATTTGTCTCTGAAAGGTTATTGGTAATTTCAAGTAGTGAATCTACTGTTTCGGTTTCTTCTTCAAAAACTCTTGAACTGTTTGTTTCTGTTGTCGTTAATTGTTCTGCTGCTAGTTCGCCGGCTTCTTCGACTGGTTCGATTTCTTCTTCCTCGAGTACTTCTGCCTCCTGGTCTTCAGTAGTGAAGCTTTCTGCCATAGAGGCTGTACCAGCTTCAGAATTATTACTTTCAGCAGCTTGTGTATTTTGAGGTTCTTCGGCAGCTTCTCTAGCATCTTCATCTGCTTCAGGAATAACTGATGTTTCATCTAATTCGTCTGTGTTGTAATTTTTTGTTGATTTGGCAGCAGAAGTCGAACTCTCTACAAAGCCTGTTGCTAAGTCGCTTTCGTCAGTAGCTCCATTGCTTTGGGAGTTTATAACTGGTATTAAAATAAATGCGACAGCTGCAGCAGCGACAGCTAAAAGTCCACCACGCTGAATTAATTTTTTTTGCCTAAATGGGAGAATCTTTCCATGCTTTGGAAGAGAGGAAAGGGCTTTAGTGAGGTGCTTTTCCTGAAGTATGGGATCTATGGGGGGTATCGAAGATGTTATTTCTTGAATTTTTTTTAGTTTTTCAACTTCTACTAGTAACTCAGGGGTCTTTTCAACCAAAGCGCGCTCTTCTTCAGTCACTTCACCATCGAGGTAAGCGCTTACTAGTTCAGAATGTTCAAAAAAGTCCGATGTCTTATTCATGCTCCAAACCTTTGACGTTTTGATTTACTTTTTGGTTCCCAGAATCATCAACTTTTAATCTTGTTCTTGCTCTTGCTATCCGGGATTTCACTGTTCCCTCCGGCAGAGATAAATGGTCACCTATTTCTTGATAATTCATTCCTACTTGATCTCTTAAAACTAATGGAATTCTAAATTCGTCTGGAAGCAGCCTTAACGCCTCTTCAATTAGTAGTCGGTCAGCAACTTGATCTTCTATAGAACGGCTACTTTTTTCTGCTGAATATAAAGCCTCGTCGTTCTCTAAAAGCCCTAATCGTGGACGCCGTTTTCGTTTCCGCATTTCATCTAAACAGGAATTTGTAGCGACTCTGTATGCCCATGTGGAAAATCTAGATTCTCCTTTAAATGTAGATATTTTTCTTACGATGGAAAGTAATGCTTCTTGAGTTGCGTCATCTGCATCAGCGTCATTTCCCGCTAATTTTCGACAAATCGAATAGATACGTCCATAGTTTTCTCGAAGTAAAGCATCAAGGGCATTGCGGTCCCCTCCTTGAGCTAAATGAACTAATCGGACTTCTTCTGACTTTTCGATAGTAAAACTGTACAGCTTTCAGCAAAGATAAGAGGGAGGAAAGCTTAGCTGATTCGGATTTCTGTAATCTCTATTTTTAGTGAAGGAGGGGCATCTCCTAGGTCGGTTATCCATAACATAATCATTTGTCCACTATTTCCGGATAGATCAATTTCGGCTGTTCCAGAACTTGCTTCGATTAATGCGACAGGATCACCCCATGCTTCAAGGGAAGCACCAATAGTATCGGAAACATAGATTTCTCCAGACCAACCTATGGCGGCAGTCTCTATTTCTATATTTCTAAGTGAAATGGATTTTTCTAATTGGACAACTACTCCGACTCCGGGTTTTAGGAAACCAAGCAATCTATGCCCATAAGTCTCAGTTTTCCATGCGGTTGATGAATCATTATCAAATAAGTTTGAGAGAAGTTCGGGGTGTTCAACTCCGTCGCCTAACGGGTCGAAATCTTCAGCAGCGACAATTGGGGTCTCTTCGAAAATAGGGGAGGGGACAACAGCCTGAGGTGTCGGGTTAGTTGTTTCTTCGGCTATACCTTCTTCGTTACTTCCTTCCTCTTCGCTTTCAGAGGCTGGTTGTTCTTCAACAGTTTTTTCTTCGATTGATTCTGCGGATTCTGCTGCTTCAGGCGGGTCATTTCCGAAGAGATCGTCATCTAGACCAGCCGCGTAAATAATTCCAAAGATAAATGTAAAAACAATTCCTATTGTTAATAGAGCTGTGATGACCTGATTAAAGTCTCGTTGTCTAGTTCTTGGGCTAAAGTCCATGGTTTTATTTTTACCATTCTCTTGAGGTATTTCGGGGTTCATTGCTGAACGAAAGGAGATAGGACTTGTAAATCGGCCGTTAGGCTCTTTATCTATCGCTTGTCTAAGAGTTTCAAAAAACGCATTTGGAATCTCTACTGGAGCCTGTTCGATAGCGGTTTTTAGTTCATCTGAAGAACTTTCTTTTATCATTTTGGGAGTCATTCCACTAATAAGTTCAGTGATGACGAGACCAAGTGCATAAATATCGCTTTGTTCGTTGGGATTTTCACCATCCAGTTGTTCTGGCGAGAGATATGGGCTTGGATCATCTTGGAATTCGGTACTTGTTTCTCGAAGAATTTTTTCAGCAGCGGATAAGCCAAATCCTGAAACCTTCACTTTTTGTTCTGAACAGAGGAAAATATTCTCCGGATTTAAATCTCCATGGACAATTCCTTGTTGGTGAGCGTGCTGTAACGCATCAACAACTTGAGAGATTATGTCCAGTGTCTTCGTCGGTGACATGCTTCCGATCTCATCGATGTATGACCTCAGTGTCATCCCTTCGATTAGCTCCATGACTATTGCTTCCATCTCCTCATCACCGGTTGTGTCATAAATGGTGACAATAGAAGGATGATTAAGTTGGGCGGTTGTCCGAGCTCTTGTTCTAAATTCTCGGATGAAAGCAGATTCATATATGAGATGTGGATGCGTCAATTTGATTGCAACTTTTCTTGTCAAAACAAGGTCCTCTGCTTCCCAGACTTGAATAGTTTTGCCCATAAACGTTGGTGTATTTAACACGTAACGTCCAGATAATTTTCTTCCCGTCAAAATTGGTGTATCAGGATGTATTGGATGGTCAGGCATAGATTTCTCAAAGGCAACTTGTCCTTCGATCTATCTTAAGTTATTTGACAAGAAAGGTCAGGCCAAGAACCCTTGGACCTCCGTGTGTGCCAATTACGGCTCCCAGTTGGGAAACGCGGATTTGGTCAATTGGGACTATGTCAGCCAGTGAAGTATGAAACTCTTGAACATCTGGAGAATTCCCATGAATAATTGTGACTGCCTCAACATCACCAGCTTTAGAAAGTTCATCACGTAACCATTGACAAGCTTTTTTACGAGTTCGTTGTCTTCCAGCCTCTACTACTTCACCCGAGCTCAAATCGAGGCACGGTTTAATTTGTACCAAACTGCCTAGCATTGCTGCGGCTCCGCCAATACGGCCGCCCTTTTTCAAATTCTCTAACGTATCGAGCGTAGCGATAATACGAGTTCTCGATCGGAGATCCTCAACAAGAGCCACTATCTCTTCCACTGAAGCTCCGCTGTTAGCTGCCTCTGCTGCCTTACGGATAATTGTCCCTAAACCTGCAGTAATAGACATTGAGTCGACACAAGCTACTTCTATTAGATCTTCAACTCCTTCAGCAGCTAATTGAGCAGCTTGTCCAGTTGCAGAAAGTGCGATGGAAAGATTAATACAGACCACCCCTGAAGCGCCTTCCTCATGGCATTTGCGGAATGCGTTTTCAAAAGCGCCAGGAGATGGAGCAGCTGTAGCAGGTAGTAGGTCGCTTGCTTCCATTTTTTCATAGAACTCAGTGACTGTAATATCTGCTAAGTCAGTAAATTCTTCTTCTCCGAAACGTATGGACAATGGAACAATTTTGACATTTAGCTGCGCAGCTTCGTCCAATGAGATATCACAAGCACTATCAGTTACTATTCGAACAGTCATAATCTCCCCAAAGATTTCAAAGCCTGAGGGTAGTAGCTAATGACAGAACTTCCCATAGTTAATACATTATTTATTAAGAAAGGCTGTTGAACAGGTCTTTTATAGCAAAAAACTTTTCTGTTGTGAACAAATTCTCTATTCTCTATGAGTTTTGCGCCGAGAGGAAACAATTCAAATTTCTGGCATTCTTTATGGTTGGTCGCTAGAAAAGCGATAGCGAAGTACTGTTTTGATGTGTCAGTTCTTTTTCTAACGAACGATCAATGTTTTGATCATCAACCCGGGAGACAGCATCCCGAACGCCCTGAACGCCTATCGGCCGTCCAAGAAGGGGCAGCCTTAAGTGAACTTGGAAGTTCCCTTGTCCAGATAGAAGCGGAACTAGTTGACCGGAATGAGATTCTGAAAGTCCATGACAGTCATTTTGTCGAGGCACTTGAAAAAGTCGATTTCCAGGGAGGGGGGCGTATTGATCCAGACACCAAAATGAGTGAGCACTCATGGAGAGCAGCGCAAATTTCTGCAGGCGCAGGGATACAGGCTGTTCGGGAACTTTCTAAAGGGTCACATGACGCCGCGTTTTGTGCAGTTCGACCCCCAGGTCATCATGCAACTTCAAACCAATCGATGGGTTTCTGTTTTCTCAATAATGCTGCCATTGCTGCCCAGTATCTTGTAAATAGTGGACAGAAGGTTTTGATAGTGGATTATGACGCTCACCATGGAAACGGTACGCAGGATATTTTCTATCAAAATCCTGATGTATTTTTTGTTTCCTTTCATGAGTGGCCGCTCTATCCAGGTACCGGAAGGATGGAAGAGGTAGGAGATGGACAAGGGGTTGGTACAACACTGAACCTTCCTTTTCCGGCTAGAACAACCGGAGATCACTATCGCAAGGCATGGGATGAAATCATCCATCCGAAAGTCGCTGCTTTCGATCCCTCATGGTTGATTATTTCTGCAGGATTCGATTCGCATCGAAATGATCCAGTAGCAAGCCTTGGGCTAACTTCCGGAGACTACGCTGACCTGACCTCTGAAATAATTAAGGTCGTCCCTTCGGGCAGACGCCTAGTATTTCTTGAGGGAGGATATGATCTTGAAGCTTTACGATTATCAACAGCAGCGGTACTTCGAACACTTGCTGGGGATTCATTACATCCTGAAAAATCGACCCAGAACGGCCCCGGGAAAGAAGCACTTGAAACGATCGCCCAATTTCATATCAGAAACTCGTAATCATGGATAATCTACCTAACCTCATTCAGGAAACTGAACATCTCACAAACCAGTTCCTAGCCGCGAACAAGTCGCTTTATTTAGTAGGTGGAATTGTCCGTGATCTCTGTCTTAAAAGTGAGATTACTTCAGAAGTGGATCTCGACCTCACAACAGATGCGTTACCTGAAGAGATTAAACAGATTGTTGGTCCAATTGCAGCGAATCTTTGGTTACCGGGAGAAAAATTCGGGACGATCGGGATCCACTACAACAATCGTGCCTATGAAATAACAACACATCGATCTGAAAGCTACGATGTTCATTCTCGTAAACCCGAAGTAGCTTATTCGATGGACATAAACGAAGATTTATCGCGTCGCGACTTCACGATTAACGCTATGGCGATTTCACTTCCTGAAGGAACCTTGATAGATCCCTTTAATGGGCAAAAGGATCTTAGAGAAGGATTGCTGCGAACGCCGTTAACTCCCGAAGAGTCATTTTCTGACGACCCTTTGAGGATGTTAAGAGCTGCGCGGTTCACGGCAGCGTATAATCTCACCCCGGATCCGGAATTGGTCGATGCAATCCATGCTCTTATCGGTCGTTTCAATATTGTGTCTACTGAGCGGATTATTGGTGAGTTGGACAAACTTCTTCTCGCACACAATCCCCAACGTGGACTTGATCTCTTGCACGATACGGGACTTCTAAACGTCTTTCTTCCCGAAGTTACTCCCGAACGATTCACACTTATTTCGAATCTTCCTTTAGATTCGACTATTCGTGCTGCTGGTTTACTCGCTGAAATTGAATCAACCACAACTATTAAACGTTTACGTGAACTGCGGTACTCGAAAGAACGCATTTCTACTATTCAACAAGTTATAGACGCAGCACAAGGGATTCTCAAAGATCCAAGTGGTGATTCTGACTATCGACGTTGGTATCACATGGTAGGGGAGGCTCGTGATGCAAGTTATCAAATAGCTAAGACGTTAAGCGACAATGCCGAAGATATATGGGCAAAGATGGAAGAAACACGAATCCGATTAGGAAACGAGCTAAATGACTTCTCACTACCAATCACCGGCAATGAAATTATTGAACTTTTGGAGGTAGAAGAAGGCAAAATTATTGGTGAAGCTCTCCAATATCTCCAAAACCTACGTTTTGATCAAGGGCCTTTCTCCAATTTTGACGCTCGAAATCTTCTGCAAGACTGGTGGACTACCAAAACAAACGAATCAGATGGAACAAATGCCAACTGAATTCGGACTAATTACAGTTCCGCGTTAATACTTTTCTTTTTCCCAACTAGTGTTGCCTTATGGGTTTCATTCCTTCAGAGCTTGTAGAAGCGCATTCGTCTGGTGAGATCAGTTTTCTTCTTGAACGTAATCGGGTTCTACGACAATACGAACAAGGAGAACTCACCCGTCATGATATTTGTGACGCTCACCCGGAACTTATCCGTGCCGCTAATCACTATTCAGAGCACACCAACGACCCATGCCCTGTATGCGATAAAGAAGCCATTCGTATCGTGTCATATGTTTTTGGGCCTAGGCTGCCTTCCCATGGAAGGTGTGTGAATTCTTCTGGTGATTTGGATCGCATCCGGAGAAGGAAAGGGACCTTTACCTGTTACAAGGTTGAAGTATGCGCCCAGTGTTCATGGAACCATCTGTTGCGTTCGTACACGCTTTAGTCTCCCTATCGTTTGTACCATGTGTCTCACTGGGCTCATTTGAGCTACCTTGATCATAAATACCACTCTGGGAGGATCATATGCCAATGTCACTTGTCCGTTTCAACCTTATTGAACCTTCCCTAGACGCTGCTGCTCTTTCTGCCCGGTATAAGGCAATGTTAGAAATGGCGGCCTTTGCTGATGCAAACGGGTTTTTCATGGCAACATTCGAAGAACATCACGGCGCTGAGAATGCATGGAGCCCCACCCCTCTCCTCAACGCTGGAGCGGTCCTTTCTCGGACCACGAATCTCGCGGCGTCCGTATCGGCGTTGCTCTTACCCTTACATGACCCAATTCGAGTCGCTGAAGATATTGCAGTGATCGACCTTATGAGCGGCGGTCGCCTGACCGTCATCTTTGGCCTCGGCTATCGCCCAAGTGAATATCAACTGTTAGGAAAGGATTGGGACCGGCGTGGAAAGATCATGGATGAATCGATAGAAGTTCTTTTTAAAGCTTGGTCCGGCGAACCATTTGAATACAACGGAGGAACCCACCAGATCCAGCCGACACCCGTAACAAAACCGCACCCGTTTATTATGATCGGCGGGACGAGCAGAGTCGCTGCGCGGCGTGCCGCACGTTTCGGCCTTCCTCTCTCACCAGCAGCGAATCTTCCAGAACTTGAGGCCTATTACTACGAGCAGTGTGAAAAGCACGGAACTCAAGGTTTTTGCGGTATGCCAGATGACGAAACACAAATGACACTCGTCGCTGAAGACCCTGATAAGGCTTGGGCAGAATTTGGACAGTACTTTTTTAATGAAGCGTCAATGTATTCCAGCTGGCAAACCTCTGATATTTCCTCGGCTGTTCATTCACATGCAACAACCCCTGAAGAGCTTCGGGCGGAGGGAATCTATCAAATCATCACTCCAGACGAGGCAGCAACCCTTGACCGGGTTATCCACCACCCTCTATGCGGAGGAATGCCCATTGACGCAGGATGGGAAAGCCTCCAACTATATGTAGATGCAATTTCTCTGGCCTGACCCTGGTCTCGATCTTCCGATTTTGACCAGGGTCTACTCGTTTAGCCCTAGAAACTAAATGGCACGAAGGTAGCGTATAGCCGAGTTGCACTTCCGTTGGTCCAGATACTCGTCGCATTGCCGTCGGTCCAGACGCTAGTAAAGCCACCGCTGGTCCAGACGCTAGTAAAGCCACCACTGGTCCAGACGCTAGTTGTACCACCGCTGGTCCAGATATCAGACACACCTACCGTCGCATCATTTATATCGAGGTCGCTGTCGGAATTAATGTCAGTTTCCTCAAAGGATATTTCTGGCTGCTCAATATTCACTGGGCCAACATCTAGCTGGGTTTGTGAGGCTTCTTCTTTGAGAGTCACTCTGATGTTCTCGATGAGGCTCTCTTCTTGCTGGACTTTATCTACGTTCGCATGATGGGAGAACCCAGACGCATTTTCAGAATTTTCGAGTATGGCAATCTGACTCAAATTTGTCTGTGTAACTTTGATTTCCTTGACGGAAGCGACCTCAGCTTTGAAGCTACTACCACCCCAGTTGGTGTAATGAGGGCTTGCAGAAGCGGTTCCCATGGAGCTAACGAGCAGGCCTATTCCTACTGCGAGGGTAACTGTGATCTTTGTTCGTGTTTTCATTTTTGCCTCCTAGGCTATGTGTTTGTGCTAGGTAGACACTGAATTGGCGTATTTCTTACACCCCACTAAATTCTTTTCATAAGTAAAGGTGTTCGCAAACCCTCATAAACAGCTTTTCAATATTGTTTACGGGCAAGAAAAGCCTGTTCAAAGCCCTTTTTTTACTTCACTGCCCATATTTGGATAAAAGCCCTACACTATGAGCAGTACATGCGGCATGGAATCTTTGTTGAGGAGGTAAATAATGGGAATAAAATGGACAGCTCCAAAAATCTCATCCCATAAAGTCAGAGATGAAAACACTCCTCTCGTCATGCTTACTGCCTATGACGCACCTGGCGCAAAAATGGTTACAGAAGCCGGAGCAGACATCATCCTCGTCGGTGACACGCTCGGCATGGTTGTCCTTGGATACGATGACACGCTGAAAGTCACCATCGATGACATGGTGCATCACACCGCCGCAGTCGCCAGAGCAGAACCCGATGCTTTCATTGTTGCGGACCTTCCATGGCTTAGCTATCACATTTCCCAAGAAGAAACCGTTAAAAATGCAGCAAAACTTATTCGCGCCGGAGCGCAAGCCGTTAAACTTGAAGGCGGCTACGACCGTATTCCGATGATCGAAGCTATATGCAAAGCAGAAATCCCCGTGATGGGACATCTTGGGTTGACCCCGCAGTCCATCCTGTCATTAGGCGGATGGAAAATTCAAGGAAAAACGACGAACGCTGCGCTTACTATTTCAAATGAAGCAAAAGCACTAGCCCACGCTGGATGCTTCGCGGTTGTTCTTGAATGTGTACCTTCTGTAGTTGGAAAACTCATCACAGAATCAATAGATATTCCAACTATTGGTATTGGAGCC
>PBIQ01000025.1 GCA_002720485.1 Acidimicrobiaceae bacterium | reverse complement strand
TTTGATTGGAGAGAACCAGGCTGCTCTATGTGCCTCGCTATGAATCCAGACAAGCTGAGCCCTCGAGAAAGATCTGCAAGTACAAGTAACAGGAACTTTGAAGGACGGCAGGGGCGCGGAGGTAGAACCCACCTTGTATCTCCTCAAGTCGCCGCTGCAAGTGCGATCGCGGGGCATTTCGCAACTCCGGAGGATCTCTAATGGAGCCAGTGCACATTATTCAAGGAACTGCAGTTCCACTAGACCGTTCCGATGTCGACACTGACCAAATCATTCCGAGTGATTGGCTAAAGCGTGTTGAAAGAACAGGATTCGAAAAAGGCCTATTCTCAGAATGGAAAGACGACCCTGAATTTATTCTAAATGATGAGGCATACTCTGCTGCTTCAATTCTAATTGCCGGCCCTAATTTTGGAACAGGGTCTTCTCGTGAACATGCCGTGTGGGCTATCCAGCAAGCCGGCTTTAAAGCAGTTATTTCCCCTAGATTTGGGCCTATTTTCAAAAATAACTCCACGAAAAATGGACTAGTACCTGTGGAAGTCGAAACCAAAGTGGGGAATCGCCTTCTAGAAGAAGTCCGGCGGCAGCCTCTTCTAGAATTTGTGATCGATGTCGAACGTGCGCTCGTGGAAATTCCTGAAATCAACTTCGAATGTGGCTTCCCGCTTGACCAGTCTGTTCAAGAAAGACTGCTAAATGGACTCGATGACATAAGTATTACTCTCACCAATGAAACATCGATAAGTAGATTCGAAGAGAGCCGGCTTGCTTGGCTACCTTCCCAAAAATAAAAATCCAAAAAAGAGATCTTTCGGGAACTGAAATTAATCTGGGAACGTCAGAGTTACATAAGCAAAAGCAAATGAGGGGAAAATGAGAAAATACTTTGTGCCCATCGTCTTATCTCTTGGAATGATTGTAGGTGCTTGCTCTGACTCTGGTCAGCTAGAGTCGACAGGATCTCCGATTGATCTCGACACTGACAACATCGAGCTTGTGGTAAGCCTTATCCCATTTTCAGACTGTGATGAACTCCTTTCCCACTTAAAGGAAGAAGCACGAGAGCGCGTAGGCCCTTACGGGCTCGATTATCAAGGTGGTCCGTTCTGGGGAATGCCAGAGCCCCTTCGGGGCGAAATTGAAATTGAAATGGATGTCGCAAGCGCTGAACCGGAATCAACATCTGGGTCAGATTCTGGCAGCAATTTCTCTGACTCTGGTGGGTCAAGCGAGGATTCCTATACCGGTACAAATGTCCAAGAAGTAGGTGTGGACGAGCCTGACATAATCAAAACAGATGGAAATCGCATTTTGGTAGTTAACAATGGTGTCCTCTCCCACATTGCAATTGACGGATCACAAGGAACGAAAACCGACCAGATAGAAATCAGTGCCGGATGGGGTCATGAACTATTTATATCCGGGAATCGAGCTCTTCTATTTACCAACGGCGGAGGATACGACGAGGTCGGTACCATTGATTCCTCCCTTAGTGAGGACGAAGACATGGCTGAGATGTCTGTGATGCCAGGGTTCTATATTCCAATGGCGCATGTGATCGAAATAGATCTGTCAGACCCTTACAATCTGCAGATTGTTGGTGAAATGAAGATAGAAGGGCAGTATCTCAGCGCACGATTGGTTGGTGACACGGTTCGGATGGCGATTAACAGCGCTCCAAATCAGCTTGAATGGGTATACCCAAGTTCACCGGGATCGGAAGATAGGGCAACGAGATTCAACAGAGAACTCATCGACGAAACAACAATTGAGGACTGGACTCCACGCTTTACCCTTACGAAAGGCGGGACTAGTTCTACTGGATCTCTTTTAGCGTGTGAACACCTGCACCGTCCAGAGAGCTTTTCGGGCTTTGATGTGGTTTCTGTTCTGAGTTTCAATATTGCGGATGGGTTAACGGAAGGTAGTGGTGTTGGCGTACTTGCAAGTGGACAAACCGTCTACTCCTCATTAGATCGTTTCTATATTGCCACTACCAAGTGGATGGAGGCTGAGATCTCCGAAGAGGATTTCGATGAGTGGTCTGAATCATATTCAACAGATATCCATGCTTTTGGGATCAGCACAGACACTCCGGCACAATATTCGGCTTCGGGAACGGTTCAAGGGACACTATTGAATCAGTTCTCCATGGATGAGCATGACGGATATCTTCGCATTATCACCACCACTGGGTCGCCGTGGGACGAGCGTAACCTTAGCGAAAGTCAGTTAGTTGTCCTTGAAGAGCAGGACAATGTTCTTAAGAAGGTCGGGCAAGTTGGAGGGCTCGGAAAAGGAGAATCACTTTACTCTGCCCGCCTTTTAGATGACATCGGATTTGCCGTTACTTTCCGACAAATCGATCCCTTTTACGTCTTAGATCTAAGTGACCCCACCAACCCTCAGATCGTAGGCGAGTTAAAGATCCCAGGATTCTCGACATATCTGCATCCAATCGATGAAAACTATGTCATAGGCATTGGGCAGAATGCTACTGATGAAGGACGAGTGCTCGGTCTTAAGGTCAGCCTGTTTGATGTTTCTGATAAGACAGACCCCCGAGAAACAGCAACATGGACGATGAATGACGCTAATTCACCAGCTGAATGGGATCACCGAGCCTTCCAGATTTATGGTCGGACCATAATACTCCCTGTGCAAAGCTGGTCAGGAAACATTAACGGAGCTGTACTTCTTGAGATAGGTGAAGGGAAGATTTCTTATGTAGGTGAAATTACCCATGAGACCGAATCGACGGGGCCAGTAAGTGACTGCCGTGAACTCACAGCTAATGAATTTGAAGGAACAGAATTTCAATCTTGGATAGAAAACAGTGGTTCCTATTACCAACTTTGTGACGCTAGTGATGATGGGGGTTATGAAAACTCTCCATGCTACTCAATTCCCCTATCTGAGATAGACAGCTGGTTCGGCGAAGATAATGAGGAGATAAGCAGCATCCTTGAGGAAATTGGGGCTGAAGGTGATGGCCGTGTTGAAGAGTGCTGGCCGCAGCCTTTCGATTGGAACTTACAGATCCAACGAAGCCTCATTATCAATGATGTTCTTTGGACTATGAGTTGGGGCCAACTCCAATCAAACCTCCTTAACGGGTTGGAAATAGAATCTGTAGTCCCTATTTCTTAAAGAGAGTTAAAAAGAGAAGGCGCCACCTAGGTGGCGCCTTCTGCACCCCATTGTTAAAATAGGGTTCAAGGGTTGGAGAAACTATTTTATCGGCTATTCGACCTGTCGCATGAGCCCAGAATCCTATAAAGTCAAGATGATATGAAAGTACTTCGCAAACTCATAAAATATGCAGCTATAGCAGCGATCGTTGCCTTTATCGTGTCGCGACTACGAAGCAGAGCTGCTGACCGAGATCAGGACGAAGATGATAGTGACTTTAGCTGGCCTCCTATCAATCTCGACGATTCGCAAGAGCTTGATACTAAAATGACTGAGCCTACTGATGGTAGCCCTGTAGAGCCGCGCAGCTGGGTAACATGTGATGCCAGTGGTGACTGCCCTTCATCACATCCGATTAAGGCTAAAGATGGAAGTGGCTTGTACCATGTTCCGGGAGGAAATGCTTACGAACGCACGATCCCTGACCGGTGCTACTCGTCGGCAGAAGATGCCGAAGCCGACGGTTATCGCCCTGCTCAAAAGTAATCTATAGGACTACGGCTCCAAGTTTAGGACTGAACAACGCGTTACGCCGTCGGTCTCTATAAGCAGTTCGGCTATGGCATTTGGGACCGGATCATGTGTTGAAATGACCATCAACGCACCCAGTCCATCGATACTTCGTCCGACGTTCATATCAACAATATTGATTTTCGCCTCTCCCAGAGTCGTCCCTACTTTCCCGATTACTCCTGGTCGGTCATCGTTCCGGAGGATAATCATATGCGTGCTTGGTGGCATGTCAACGGTGTGGTCATCCACCATCACTATCCGGGCTTCACTCTTCAGTCCGATAAGCGTTCCTGCGATGGCGTGATCTCCTCCGCGGACGGTAATAGTGTTGACATAGTCGGCAGCTGAAGTAGTAGTTACTGAACGGATCTGCACGCCGTGTTCTTTTGCCACATCAAGTGCGTTGACGAAAGAAATGGGTTGATCACTGACAGTGGTCAGTAGGCCTTTGACAACTGATAGTTCGGTTATTTTGTTGTCATATCCTCCTATTTCCCCTGCAAATTCTATTTCGACGATTTCTGGAAGTGCGTTTGAAAGCCCGGAGAAAATTGCTCCAAGCTGCTCTGCCAGCGGAAGGAATGGGCGGACAGTTTCAACAGCTTCTGTCGCCGCAACATTTACAGCGTGGGGGACGAATTCTCCGAGAAGAGCTAATTCTATCTGTTCAGCAATTGACTCTCCGGCCTTATCCTGTGCTTCGGTTGTACTAGCTCCAAGGTGGGGAGTTACGACTATCTCAGGTATCGAAAAAAGTGGAGAGTCCGTAACAGGCTCGTTCTCAAAAACATCGATCGCCGCACCAGCGACTTTCCCCGACCTGACTGCTTCAGCTAGATCATCTTCGTTGACTATGCCACCTCGGGCGACGTTAATTACCCTTAGATTGGGCTTGGCATGGGCGAGTAATTCAGCGTCTATAAGATTCTGCGTCTCAGGAGTTTTGGCAACATGGATTGTCACAAAGTCTGAAACTTGCATTAAGTCTTTCAACGGCAATAATTCAACCGACAACTGTCGTGCTCTTTCCGTTGCTACAAAGGGATCAAATGCTACTAGGTTCATCCCGAAAGAAAGCGCCCGTTGCGCTACCAGTTTTCCTATTCTTCCAAGTCCGATAATTCCCAAAGTCTTGTCAGCAAGTTCCACCCCAGTCCATTCATTGCGCTCCCATCTGCCACTCTTCAAAGCAGAGTTTGCCTGAGGGATATTGCGCGCTTGCGCAAGCATCAAAGCAATCGTATGTTCCGCAGCTGAAAGCACGTTGGATTTCGGGGCATTGACAACCATAACTCCTTGTTCAGTAGCTGCATTGACATCAACGTTGTCTAAGCCAATTCCGGCTCTTCCGATTACTAGCAGATTCTCACCGCTCTGAATGACTTCTCTCGTAATGGTTGTAGCAGAGCGGATGATCACGGCATCAGCACTCTTAATCTCTGTCAGTAGATCCTCTTCAGATAAGTCAAGCTTCACGTCAACGGTATGGCCAGCTTGACGGAGTCTCTCAATCCCACCGTCCGCGATTTTTTCTGTTATCAAGACACGTGCCATTATTCTAATCTAGAAGGTCTTGGCCTAATAAGGGCAACAATTTACGTATATGTACTTACAATAAGTAATTAGTGCATATGGTGATTTCTTCACCAGCGCTATGACATGCAAAGGAAGCCGGTATGGCTGATTTAAATTTCAATGCATTTGACTGTGACCATCATTATTACGAGGCCGAGGACGCTTTCACTCGGTACATAGATCCGGTTTTTAAAAGTCGTGCGATCCAATGGGCCGAGGTAAACAATAAAAAAAGATTGCTAGTCGGTGGAAAGGTTAACCGCTTTATTCCGAACCCAACGTTTGATCCGATCGCACAGCCCGGATGCTTGGATTCCTATTTTCGTGGAAAAGTATCTGTCTCAGATATTCGTGACGCGTTCGGAGACTTAGAACCTATTATTGAACGGCCTGAATATCGAGACAAAGACGCAAAGATAATGAAACTAGATGAACAAGGGCTAGAAGGATGCTTTCTCTTTCCAACATTAGGAGTGGGAATGGAGTCGGCTCTGGAGCACGATATTCCTGCTCTTTTGGCGGCGTTTACAGCTTTTAACAGATGGCTTGCAGATGATTGGAAGTTTAATTACAAGGATCGTCTTTTCGCTGCTCCTTATATCACTCTCGCTGATGTACAGCATGCTATCGATGAGTTGGAGTTTGCCCTAGAAAATGACGCACGCCTTATTAACCTTCGCGCTTCGGCTGTTACAACCTTCGATGGGAAGCGAAGTCCTGCCGATAAAGTATTTGATCCTTTCTGGGAACGCGTGAACAGTTCAGGAATAACTGTGGCCTTCCATGCAGGAGATGCCGCCTACGATTTTTTATTTGCACACTGGGGGCTCACTACAGAGTTCGAAGCATTCCGATACGACCCTCTTAAACGACTACTCAACTATTCAAATATCGCAGATACCATCGCTGCGCTTATAGGCGGTGGGTTGTTCAATAGATTCCCGAGTATTCGTGTCTGCACCATTGAGAATGGGTCGGATTGGGTCAGTGGCTTAGTGAAGCGGCTAGAGAGAGCTTACAGACAGGCAAGTTATGCATTTCCCAAAGATCCTGTTGAGATTTTCAGAGAACATATCTGGGTAGCTCCATATTATGAAGATGATCTTTCGGAACTTCGAGATCTTTTAGGCGTCGATCATATTCTATTCGGTTCTGATTTTCCCCACGCCGAGGGGTTAGCTGTCCCCACTGAATTTGTTCACGATCTTGAGGGTTTCAATCAAGATGAAATCCAGAAAATTATGCAATCAAATGGGAAAAAGTTAATTTCACCCAACATCTGAAGTCCGGAATAGAGGAAATTGCCCACATGTCATTTCAAGATCATATTGCCCTTGAACAAGTCAAGTCAGGGGAATACAGCGTAACCATCCATGACAAATACTGGATAGTGGCAGGTCCAAATGGAGGATATTTGGCTGCGCTATTTGCAAACGCCGGCGATCTTCATGTCAACTCTCCAGAGCGACAACTCCGGAGCCTGACAACCCATTTCCTCTCGCCGCCTAAATTAGGAGACGCTAAGATCATGGTCACAACAGAACGTAGTGGCAGGCTTGTCGATTTCTTACGGTTTGAACTCGTGCAGGGCGATAAGACCTTGTTACTTGCGACTGGAGTGTGGGGAGTCGAAGGAGCAAGCCCCTCTTTCCCTCAATTGAGGATGCCTGATGTTCCGCCTCCAGATAAATGCATCCCTATCGACAGGATCATCGAACATCCGATTCGTCTTCGGGAGCAGTGGGAAACAAGGTCTGCTATGACTCCAGAATTGACTCAGGACACCATTGGGCAACAAAGACAAGAAGCGGACCTTTCCTGGTGGATACGCCCCGCCGAGCCTACAGCTACAGGCACCCCTTTGATAGTTGCAATTTCTGATGCTTTGCCTCCACCCGTGTTTTCGATAACACCTCAAATACGGTTTGTGCCGACGATTGATTTAACTGTTCATATCAGAGCAGAGCTAAGTACTATCGATTGGCCTGCAGCCGAGTGGGTACTCGTTAGGTTCGTAACACGACATGTGTCCAATGGTTACCTTGAAGAAGATGGGCGAATCTGGCTTCGAGATGGAACTCTTCTGGGGATGAGCAGACAACTATCGGTCGCAAAGTAGCTCAATTAAGCTTTAGTCGCCTCTTACTATTTCGATCTGTTGTATCTGGTCTGAAGGGTCAAATCCGAAAATTTGTGCGAAAAACGAATACTCAGCTTCCAGTGCGGCCACAATATTTTCAGCCTTTCTAAATCCATGGCCTTCTCCGCTGAAGAGAAGGTACGAATGAGGAATCTCTCCTTCTTTTAATGCTGAAACAATATGGTCTGCTTGGTTTTGAGGGACAACGGCATCATCAGTTCCTTGGAGAATTATCATAGGGCAGGTGAATTTCTCGGAATGGTTAATTGGAGAACGTTCTACATAGGTTTCTCTTTCATCTGGGTAGATTCCTATTAAGCGGTCAAGATACCGTGACTCGAATTTATGCGTATCAAGAGCAAGGCTTTCGAGATTAGCAACGCCATATCTACTAGCACCTGCAGAAAAGGTCGAATGGAATGCCAGAGCCGCGAGGACGGTGAATCCGCCTGCGCTTCCTCCCTTAATAGCTAAACGTTCTGGGTCAGCAAGTCCTTTCGAGACCAAATAGTCCGCGGCGGCGACACAATCCTCAACATCTTTTATGCCCCATTCGCCATCTAATTCCTCCATATAGGCCCTGCCAAATCCGGTGCTTCCTCGGTAATTTACGTCAACGACCGCCCATCCACGACTAGTCCAGTAACGCAAACCTAATTGCAGTTCATTTCTGGCACTTCCAGTAGGTCCTCCGTGAGCTAAGACAAGAAGAGGGGGCGTTTCATCGGTTAAACCAACATGGTTGGGGTGAGCAGGTGGGTAGAAGAGAGCATATGCTTCTCCCCCATCCATTGAAGGGAACGTGTGAAGTTCCGGTTCTGGGAGATATTCATTTGATAATCCGTGCGATTTTGGATGGCTAATGATTTCTTGTTCCGGTGATATTTGAATGACAGTGGGCCCAGATTGATGGGTAGAAACTACGACTATAGGAACTCCAGATGATAAGCATCTGATGGAATGGATGGTTGCCCAGCTTTCGACAACCGAACCAGTTGTGCTGTTTATCAGTAGATCAGTATGCGTATTTCGGGCTGCGAGAAGAACCTCTTTGTTGCATGTAATTGCATACCGTGATTGACCTAAACCCCACAGGGGACCTGCGATATCAAAATCGCCGCCGCACTCAAGAAGGCTCCCTTCGGGATTGAACCGGTACAAGTTTGACCAGCCTGTCCGGTCACTTAAGAAAAAGAGATCGGAGTCGTGGGACCATTCAGGCTGCATTATGGATTCCTCCATTCCCCCTTCAACCTTTTTTGCCTTAATTACGTGGCTATCCTCGATTTGACCAACCCACAATTCAGTTCCGTACCATGGCATTGATGGATGAAGCCATTGGACCCACGCAAGAAATTCTCCATCGGGTGAAGGGCGAGGAAAGGCATAGAAGTCAGCCCCAACAACTAGTTCCTTGATTTCCAAACTACCGTCGGTTGGTATTGAGACAATCTGATTATCTGGCTCGAGAACCGTTTCATCATCAATGTGATAGTGAACTTCTCGGATGCAAACTATGGATTCACCGTCAGGCATTATCCGACCGTCAGCGAACCTCCATGATTGATTCTCCGGTGATTCTGGAGTCAAAAGGTCGATCTGCCCTTCAGCAGAAATTCGACGGATGCGTTGATCTTGAAATTCTACGTAATAGAGAGATCCATCGGCGACAAACCATGCTCCGCCTCCATATTCGTGAACTCGTGAACGGACATTTGCATCGGGTGGAGTCACTTCACGAGGTTGCCCACCTTTTTGATGGAGCATAATCGCGGTTCTACCACCTTCATCCGGCCTCGACTCTGCCCACCATATATCGTCACCGTCTGTAAAGATATCCGAAACGGTTGAAACACCTTCGACGAGCGACTGCGCAGATATGGGTGAGGGCCAACTTCCGAATGGGAGCCTACTCGGAGATTCCATCGCTATTAACTTTGCAGTAACTCTGCAACTCTTTGGATGCCTTCTTCAAGTTCATCATCCCCGAGCGCGAATGAGATTCTGGCATACCCAGGAGATCCAAATGCTTCTCCAGGTACGAGGGCAACGTGGACCTCTTCAAGAAGTATCTTTGCTAGGTCAAGAGTCGTTTCAGGAGTCTGACCTCGAAACGATTTTCCTAGGACTCCTTCAAAATTTGGGAACGCATAGAATGCCCCTTGTGGCTCGAGGATAGAAACTCCTTGTATTTGAGAGAGCATCTTGAACATTACTTGGCGTCGCCTATCGAATGCTTCTCTCATTTTTTTTACGTCATCGAGGGGGCCTGAAACTGCAGCTAGAGCAGCACGCTGCGAAATGTTCGCAACATTTGAGGTCTGGTGAGACTGCAACGTGGAAGATGCCTTGGCAACATCAGGAGGAGCTATGATCCAGCCGACTCGCCAACCTGTCATCGCGTATGTCTTGGCTACTCCGTTAAGCACAATACACCTGTCCTGGATCTCAGGCACAAGGGTCGGAAGCGAAAAGTGTTCGTTTCCCCCGTAAACCAAATGTTCGTATATTTCATCCGTGATGACCCATACATTGTTGTCAACTGCCCATTTACCTATCGCCTCGATTTCTTCTTTCGGGTAGACTGCTCCCGTCGGGTTTGAAGGGGAGCAAAATATCAAAGCCTTAGTCTTCGCGGTTTTTGCTGCATCAAGCTGCTCTATGGATATTCGAAATCCGGTTTCCTCTGAAGTGGGAATGACTTTTGTCGTTGCTCCAGCGAGAGCCACAGGCTCCGGGTATGTCGTCCAATAAGGAGAAGGTAAAAGGACTTCATCTCCTGCATCGAGGAGTACTTGCATACAGTTGTACACAGCATGTTTCCCCCCATTCGTAACTACTATCTGGTCTGGAGAGATAAGTAACCCGGAGTCACGCTCGGTTTTTTGAGCTAACGCTTCTCTTAGCTCCGGTAATCCACCAGCTGGACTATACCGGTGATTAACTGGGTCAGAAATTGCTTTTTTCGCTGCATCAAGAATATGTTCTGGAGTTGGAAAGTCTGGTTCCCCAGCTCCAAATCCTATGACTGGGGCTCCAGCTGATTTCAGTTCTTTCGCCTTGTTTGTGACAGCAAGCGTGGCAGATGGTGATATCGCCCCAACGCGTGCTGACACCCGAGATCGATCAGACAATTTTCCTCCGTTAAGTTCAGTTTCACTATCTTGGTCTATCCACACAAAGAATGCAGATCATTTCGTTGTTTTGGTTGAAGTTTCTTGTTTTTCCTCTTTCTTTCGCCATCTGACTAGGGAACCGGAGTAGATTCTGGATATGGAAACTAGTAAATCGATCACTGTACCTTCTGAGCTGCTGCCTAGTGATGGAAGATTCGGAAGCGGACCATCGTTAGTAAGGAAAGAAGCGGTTGATTCCCTTTCAGCAATTTCAGAAAGTTATCTCGGGACAAGCCACCGACAAAGCACAGTAAAATCCATGGTTCAAAGACTCCAAGAAGGATTAGCAAGTTTGTTTGAGCTTCCAGATGACTGGGAAATACTCCTTGGAAATGGCGGTGCGACCCTGTTCTGGGATGCTGCATCCTTTGGACTGATTCGGGAGAAAAGCCAGCACTTAGTATTTGGCGAGTTCTCATCAAAATTTTCTCAGGCAGTCATTAATGCCCCACATTTGAGTACTCCAGAAATAATGACGGCTGAATTCGGATCGGCGCCTTCCCCTTCACCATCGAATGTTGACCTGTATGCTCTGACACAGAATGAGACCTCTACTGGAGTTGCTATACCGCTTAGAAGACCAGAAATGATGTCATCGGATACGGCTCTTGTTGCCGTGGATGCTACTTCAGCCGCTGGTGGGATGCTTTGGGATCCGAAAGAAGTTGATTGCTACTATTTCTCTCCACAAAAGAGCTTTGCTAGCGATGGAGGGTTATGGATTGCTGCTTGTTCGCCCGCAGGTATCGACCGGATTGAGGAAATTGCAAATAGTGGCAGGTGGGTCCCAGCTGGACTCGATTTAAAAATAGCGTTGGAGAATAGCCGGAAAAATCAGACATACAACACTCCTGCGCTCTCTACGATTTTCCTAACAGTCCATCAGATTGAATGGATGAATGAGCAGGGCGGACTTGAATGGGCAAGCAGGCGTTCCATGGAATCATCGACACACTTGTACCAGTGGGCTGAGAATCATCAATATGCGGCGCCGTTTGTGAACGATATGGATCTTCGAAGCCCAGTAGTAGTAACTATAGATATCGATGAAAGCATCGATGCCGATACCTTGGTGGCAGCATGCAGAGAGAATGGAATACTGGATATTGGTGGCTATAGAAAAATTGGGCGAAACCAGATAAGGGTCGCTACTTTCCCCGCTATCGAACCCAATGACATCGAAGCTTTAACAAGCAGTATCGACTATTTACTGGAGTCACTCATCTGAACACGGCAGGAAAGCTTCTTATCGCAAGCCCTCTTATGGGCGACCGGAATTTCGAACGGTCTGTTGTCTTGATGATCGAGCATACGAATACTGGTGCTGTTGGCCTGGTTCTGAATCAAGCTACGAAAACGACCACGCAGGAAATTCTTCCGGAATGGGCTCCATACACCAGCACTATCCCTGAGATATTCATCGGAGGGCCGGTTGAACCAAATTCTTGTCTGGCTCTTGGAAGGTTCGTAGGAGAAACGACTGAAGACCATCGCTTTGTTTTCTCAAATGTAGGGATAATTGATTTAGCTTCAGATCCAGAAAAACTACCGAGTTCTCTTACGGAGATGAAAGTGTTTTCTGGCTATTCAGGTTGGGGTCCAATGCAACTCGATTCTGAACTTGCTGCAGACGCATGGTTTGTCGTTGAGGCAGATCCGTTTGATGTTTTTAGTTCAAATTATCGCGAGCTATGGTCGATGATACTTCGACGCCAGAATGGGCCGATGGCTTGGTTAGCGAATTACCCAAAAGATCCGAAACTTAATTGACTCGAGAAGCTCTTTATCGGTCAAAAAGTTTCTCCGGAGGATGGCAATCCCTGGGAGTAGAGTGCTGCGGTCGGTGACAACCCGAGATCAAGTAGGATGCTCGAGCAGCCTAGCCAATGGCCCATAATCAGTGCCGCAGCGGTAGCACCGGTAAGTGGGTCAGCAATCGCATCACCCAAAAACCATAGAGAATCGTTAACTTCAGCTAGAAGATTGGCTCCAGCCGCTGCATCGTCACCAAATCCAACGCGATCTGGTTCCCTATACCGCCCATACCCTGTAATCGAACACCATATTGCACCTCTTTGAACCTCTTCTTGAGCGTTTATACCTAAATGCTCAAGCGCTCGTGGACGCGATCCTTCAATCACTATGTCTGCATCACGGACTCTGTTTCGTAATCTGTCGATATCTTTGGTGTTTTCGAAATTAAGAGTCAGTATCTCCTTACCTTGATTCAAACGTCGATAGAAGGGATTGGCCTCATTCTGTGCTCCATCTGGACGAGATAAAGATTCGATTTTTGTAACTCTTGCCCCAAGGCGCATCAGGTACCAGCTACACAGCGGCCCCGCCCACATGCTTGATAAGTCAACTACCTTTGGATCTCTGCTGAACTGTACTTCCCACCCCGCATAATGTTGAACCTCTGATGAAGTCTTCGTCTCCCCTACTACGGAAACTGGCATTCCCAACAGTTTCGCTCGTTTGAGAAGTTCGGTCGAACCTATTTGTTTGACAGTTCGCTCAATAGCAGCCCAATCGGAGCCATCTACAGGGTCATCTAACCATGCTGTGACGCTTTGTTGATCATCAACTCTTGGTAAGTTCACTGCTATATGGCTGTCAGCTGTTGAAAGTATCCGGCATGATCCTCCCGCAGAAATATGCCCCCATCCTCTGTGGCCTAACAGCGGTGCCCGCTCAACTACCAATGACAATGCGCTTGGACCCCCTTTGGGGCCGCCAAGTTGCGCTGATAGCCAGCTTAAAAGCGACGTAGTGGCTCTAAAGCGATGAAGCCACCGAAGATCTAGTCTCTTTAATCGAACATTTGGTGGCCCTACCAAATCGGCAAGAGCGACATCAGGCCAAATCGGCCAATGAGAGTGCACTGACGATAAATCATCAATTACTGAAGTTGGAACTGTCCCAGGTGGGAGTCGGCGTGTAAGTTCTAGTAAGTGTTTCTGTGCTTCGAGAAATGGGTCATTAAGAATTACGCTCTCCATTACACATACCGTAGAGGAAGAGTTGGCGTTGGCAATGGTCTTGAGAATGCGAAATGATTGTAAGCATAAGTTCAAAGGAGAAATAATATGGAGCTACGAGCAGGAAGTCGCCTGAAAAGCGCCGTCTGCGACACGGAAGTAATAGCAGTGAAAGCCCCCGCAGAAGATCTCGATATTCGATGTGGAGGGGTTCCAATGACCGATCCCACAAATTCTGAAGGGGAAAGTGGCACCCCTGTAGAAGGCGCAGATGGCGGAACTCTAATGGGAAAGCGGTATGTAAATCCTGAAGAAACCCTTGAGCTACTCTGCACTAAGCCGGGTACTGGCTCTCTGGGAGTGGGAGATACATTATTAGAGATCAAAGAAAGTAAACCTCTGCCCGCTTCTGATTGATAAAAAGGACGCAAATATGAATCTCATGATGCTGCTGGAAATGGCTTCAAGTGCCTTCGGTGACCGGATTGCGGTCGGCAGCAAAGACGGCTCAGGCGTGTCTTATTCAGCCCTTTATAGCAACTCGGGAAGAGCAGCTGAGATATTTAGGAATAGCCCTGCAGAAAAAGTAGCTTTTCTTGATACATCTAGCGTCGCATTACCTACAGCACTTTTTGGTTCAGCATGGGCTGGACTTCCATTTGTCCCACTAAATTACCGACTAACAGAAACTGAAATTCATGAACTCGGAAGTGAAATCGCTCCAGCTGTTGGAATAACAAGTGCTTCTATGCGAGGACCTTTAGAGGAAGTCCCTCAATTCGAAACCATAGAACGAGAAGGGTTTCTTTCGCAAGCTAGTAGCGGCGACGTTCCAGATGCTGATTGGAGCATGGACCCAGATCAAATAGCGATCCTACTATTTACGTCAGGAACTACAGGTGCCCCAAAAGCAGCTGTCCTTCGGCATTCTCACTTAGTTTCATACATCTTAGGATCGGTAGAATTTATGGGGGCAGGAGATGAAGAAGCGACGCTAGTATCTGTCCCCCCCTACCATGTTGCAGGAATGGCAGCGCTTTGCAGCTCGGTTTATGCGGGAAGAAGGATCGTTCAACTCCCTAATTTTGATCCCTCAAGCTGGATCGATCTAGCTATAGCCGAATCCATTACTCATGCGATGGTCGTTCCTACCATGCTCTCACGGATTGTTGAGGAGCTAGAGAACCGTCCCGGCGTCTCGATAGATTCGCTGCGAGCACTTTCATATGGGGGTGGTAAGATGCCCCGCCCAGTCATTGAAAAAGCTCTTCATTTATTTCCGAATACAAACTTTGTCAATGCCTATGGCCTGACGGAAACAAGTTCCACTATTTCTGTTCTCGGCCCCGAAGACCATCGCGATGCTTTAGAAAGTGATGAGGAAGCAGTCCGACGACGTCTATCGTCTGCTGGGAAACCACTGCCGAATCTTGAAGTATCTATTCGAGACGAAGAAGGGAAAGTTCTTCAAACGGGCATATCAGGGGAAATATGGGTTAAAGGAGAGCAGGTCTCTGGAGAGTACCTCGGTCATGGAACGAAACTAACTGACGATGGATGGTTCCCTACCAACGATGGCGGTTTTCTAGATGAGTCGGGATATTTATTTGTTGAGGGACGTATAGATGACATCATTATTCGTGGGGGTGAAAATATTTCACCTGGAGAGATCGAAGAAACTCTTCTAACACATTCAGAAATACGAGATGCGGCAGCATTTGGAATACCAGATACACACTGGGGAGAAGTTATTGTTACTGCAATAGTTACTACCGGCGAGAGCGATTTATCAGCTACTGAAGTTAAGGAATTTGTAAAAAATCAACTTCGTTCTTCACGAACGCCGGATCACGTAGTTATCGTGGACGAGCTCCCATATAACGAAACTGGAAAACTTCTTCGGAGAGTGCTGAGGGAGAACTTAAGTAGCCTCTCAATTGACGAGGGTTAATGTGGGGGCTTCTCAAACTATGAAGTTTGATGACGCTCTCGATTACATTCGAAATCCGTACGTTACTGAAGGAATCTACGAAAAAGAGCAACGGATACTGCATATTGAGCTTAACAGCGATCCAGAAAGCGTAACTCTTGAGAAAGCTAAAGAGTTTTTTGAATGTTCCAAGCTGCTGAATCTAGTCACTATCGCATCCGGAGATGACAGAGTCAGCAACATTGCTGATGATGCTCTAAGTGCTTTTGATCTTGCATTCACTACTTCGAGCACACAGTGTGAAGCTTTGATACAAGTTTCAGACGTCGATGAAGCAATCTCTGGAATTGAAGCATCAGTAATAAGTAATCCGCAATCCTCAATTATGCTCGTGCAGCTTCTGCGTCAGCGCGCATATTTGGATGTAGCTAAAGGATTAGTTTCAGAATCTACAGTCTATGCCACGCTGCAAGGAGGGCCGGAGTTCCAAACTTGGATTTCTGAACGCGATGCTCTCCCCGAAGATAACTCTTCAGCCTCTACTATTCTTAGTAACCGCGATGGTTCCGTATTGACAATTTCACTTAATCGGCCGGATAAAGCTAACGCTTTCTCGGTTGCCATGCGCGACGAACTGGTAGAGCAGTTGCGATTCGCTGCTGCTGACAGAAGCATCCAGCAGGTGATACTGGAGGGTAAGGGAAATTCTTTCTGCTCCGGAGGTGACCTGAGTGAGTTTGGTCTTCAAAAAAGCACATCAGAAGCGCATCTCATAAGAATGGTAAGCAATCCTGCCTTTTGGATGTCTGAAATCCATGATCGGATGTCCGTTCATTTGAAAGGGAACTGCATTGGTGCTGGGATCGAGCTGCCTGCTTTCAGCAACAACGTTATTGCTGATGAAACGATCTCTATCTCTCTCCCAGAGATACAAATGGGACTTATACCAGGCTCTGGAGGAACTGTAAGTATCCCTCGAAGAGTAGGACCACAAAAAATGGTCTATCTAGCGCTTAGCGGGGAAAGCATCGATTCACAAACAGCTTTATATTGGAAACTCATTGACAAGGTTGTCCCTTCGTTCCCGACAGAATACTAATTTGCCCCTAGGAGAGACATTCGAGAATGGTTACGTTGGCTTGGCCGCCACCTTCACACATAGTTTGTAAACCAAATCGACCACCTGATCGCTCGAGCTCATTTAGCAATGTAGTCATTAACCGACCCCCCGTGCATCCCAATGGATGGCCTAGCGCAATGGCACCGCCATTAACATTCACTTTTTCATGTGGAATATTATGTTCACGCATCCAAACAATCGGAACTGGGGCGAAAGCCTCGTTACATTCGAATAAATCAAAATCATCGACAGTCATTCCTGTCTTGGCCAATGCGTATTCTGTCGCTGGAATCGGACCAGTAAGCATGTAAATAGGGTCATCTCCACGGACACTTATGTGATGGATACGAGCCCTCGGTTTTAAACCGTGTTCCTTTACAGCTCTTTCACTTGCGACCATCAAAGCAACAGCCCCATCAGAAATTTGACTCGCTACAGCTGCGGTAATTACTCCACCCTCTTCTAGCGTCGGCAACTGAGCCATTTTTTCAAGTGTTGTGCCCCGTCGGACTCCCTCGTCCTGAGTGACTTCACCATATGGAAGAATCTCATTGTCAAATCTTCCTTCATCTTGAGCGCGGGCTGCGCGCTCATGAGATTCAAGTGCGAACTCTTCAAGTTGTTGCCGTGTTAAGTCCCATTTTTTAGCTATTAGTTCCGCTCCTCTAAACTGGCTTACCTCTTGAGTCCCGTAACGTTCTACCCAACCCTTTGACGTTGAAAAAGGGTCCTCTATATCGGGACGTCCAATCGACTCATGCCCCATCACATCCATAGCAGACCCAATTGGGATGAGACTCATGTTTTGCATCCCGCCTGCTACGACAATGTCCTGCACTCCGGACATGACCCCCATTGCGGCAAAGCTGACTGCTTGTTGTCCGGATCCGCACTGACGGTCGACAGTCACGCCAGGAATAGCTTCTGGCATTCCGGCAGCAAGCCATGCGGTTCGGGCAATATCCCCTGCTTGTGGACCCATATTGTCGAGACAACCCATGATGACATCGTCTACGGCCATCGGGTCAACTCCGACTCTATCAATTAGTCCCTTTATCGCATGAGCTCCTAAGTCCGCAGGGTGTTCTTCTGCAAGGCCACCACCTCGCCTACCGACAGGAGTTCTAACTGCATCAATAATATAAGCTTCGCCCATTGTTGTTCCTTTCTTTCTCCCCTCTACGTTACAGGGAAGGGTATGTGGGAGATCAACTCTGGAAAGTTTCTTCTAGGAATAAAGCCCAAAATTATTTTGATCGTGGTTCTTTGGGCAAGCCCAGAACTCGCTCTCCAATGATATTCCGCTGGATTTGGTTACTCCCTCCATAGATTGTGTGAGCCCGGCTATACAGGAATGTTCTTTGTTCTTTATCAAGGACAAATGGTATGCCTTCCTGACCGGCATGCCCATCAGGCGAAGCTACCATACCTGAGGCTCCGCGAACTTCCATCCATAACTCTCCTAGTTCCCTATGCCAGGAAGCCCAAAATAGTTTGCCTATGCTTTGTTCTGCACCGGGAACGCTATCTGTCACTAATGCCGTAAGCATCCGTAGTTGATTGAATTTAAGGATCTCTAACCCAATATATTGATCGACAATCTTCTGACGCAACACAGCGTTTTCCCATGCCCCTGTATTTCGTGCGGTCTTGATGAGTTCATCTAGCTCTTGCCGGAAACTGGTTTGTTGTCCAAGGGTTGATGCGCCGCGCTCAAATGCTAGGGTTCCCATGGCTACCTTCCAACCATTCCCTTTTTCTCCGACGACATTTTCTTCTTTGGTTTTGGCTTTATCAAAAAACGTTTCATTGAACTCGGATCCTCCAGTTAGCTGGATAATAGGACGAACAGTTATCTCTATCTGGTCCATTGGAACAAGAAGATAGGACAGCCCGGCGTGCCGGAGAGACCCTTCCTCGGTTCTTGCTACTACGAATATCCAGTCAGCATATTGAGCAAGGGACGTCCACACTTTTTGGCCATCAATTACCCAGTGCCCCTCGATTAACTCTGCTCGGGTTTTAATGTTTGATAGATCAGATCCAGCGTCGGGCTCACTGTAACCTTGACACCAAAGCTCCTCCCCTGAAAGGATCTTAGGGATAAAGCGTTCTTGCTGAGCTTTCGAACCGAAAGCGAGAAGGGTAGGACCTAGAAGAGTAACCCCCATATTCGGGATTCTTCCAGGGGCATCTGCTTCAACATAGGTTTTGTGAAAGAGCACTTGCTCTACTAGAGAGCATTCTCGTCCTCCAATCCATTTAGGGAAATCGATTCCAAGCCATCCACCAGTAGCGAGTTCTCTTTCCCAAGCAATTTGGAGTTCAGGGTCGACGTCATCGTGGCCGGTAAGTCCTTTCCCACGAAGTTTCAAAAAATCGCCCCTGATATGCTCTTCGAGCCAAGTGCGAACTTCTTCACAGAAATCTTCCTGTTCTTTGGCATATGAGAAATCCATGTGGTTTTAAACCTTCAATCCTTTATACAAAGTCTTCTTATTTGGATTTGCGACGCTGGAAAGTCAAGCGTTCTCGCTGCTCATCTAACTCATTAGCTAATCGAATATAGCGCTCTAGACGCTGAGGGTTTATTTCTCTCTTCTGAATTGCAGCTTGTACGGCGCAGTCAGGCTCAACCTGATGAGTGCAATCTGAAAAACGACAATCTGAAGCTACTTGACTTATTTCAGAGAAGACTCTATCGAGAGCTTCTTTTGCATCCCAAAGCCCTATGCCTCTGATCCCTGGAGTATCGATAAGGGCCCCGCCAGTTGGGAGAAGCACCAGTTCGCGCGCAATTGTTGTGTGTCGACCTTTGCTATCACGGCTACGAACTTCAGTCGTTTGCTGCACGGTCTCTCCAACTAGTTCGTTCACGAGTGAAGATTTACCGACTCCAGACTCTCCTAAAAGCACTAGTGTTTTATCTGGAGAAAGAAGATTCTGAACCTCTCCAATCCCCGTCCCTGTGAGAACACTAGTTTGAATGATCGCTACATCCCTAATGTCCTGCTCTAGCTGACTCCAATCTTGTGATACGCCTTGGTCTACCTTTGTAAGGAGGAGAAGTGGAATAGCGCCGCTGTCTTGTGCCAGTACTAGGAACCTTTCTATCTTTGCGATATTGACCGGACGGTCTACCGAGCAGGTAATTCCGACAAAGTCCACGTTGGAGGCAAGAACCTGCTCTTTCTCCTCTTCAGCAGGATCTCTTCGGGTAATCGCAGAATACCGAGGGAGGATCGTTTCGATTCGAAGCCCGATGTCGGGATCGTCTACCACTTCTACCCAGTCGCCAGTTGCTGGAGCTAAACCGATTGTTGTTCTTTGACTATCTGAGACAACACGTAGTTCCCCTTTTTCGGTAAGAACATCGACTTCACCGCGATCCACCCGGCGGACGCGCCCCAATCTTTCTCCACCAACCAAATTTGATTGTTTCGATGCGTAATGCCGCCAGCCTAATTGGTTTAGTAGCTTCATGACTCTGGTCTGAGATCACCTTAGTTTTTGTGGAGTTCTTCGTTTAGTCCTTGCCAGCTGGAATTGTCGCCGCGATATATTGCTTCGACTTTACCTGTCTGAGAATTACGGCGAAATAGTAGGTCGTTCTGCCCTGATAAATTTGATGCCTTTACGATAGAACCATCTGGGGTTAGAACTAAGGTCCCTGCAGTGACATATAAGCCAGCTTCAACTATGCAATTATTTCCGAGCGATATGCCGATACCTGCTTCGGCGCCTAATAAGCAGTTCTCGCCTATCGATATTACTTCTGAACCTCCGCCTGACAGGGTCCCCATGATAGAGGCTCCGCCACCGATGTCAGAGCCGTCACCGACAACAACCCCGGCAGATATTCGCCCTTCAACCATTGAAGCTCCTAGAGTCCCTGCATTGAAATTGCAGAAACCTTCATGCATGACAGTAGTTCCATCTGAAAGGTGTGCTCCCAACCTCACTCGGTTTGCATCTGCGATACGAACACCAGTGGGAATAACGTAGTCGGTCATGCGTGGGAACTTATCAAGCCCGTGAACCAGAATTTCTGTCCCTTGAGCTTGGAGCTGAATCTTTTTAACGTTGAAGCCTTCCACTTCAAACGGTCCAAGGTTAGTCCAAACACAATTTGTTAGTTTGCCAAATATCCCTGTCAAATCTATTTCATGGGGTCTTACCAGTCTGGTTGACAGAAGATGAAGACGTAAGTAAGCGTCAATTGCATCAACTGGTTCATCACCTGAGTCAGATATGAAACTAGCAACTACAATTCGGTCTCCATTAGGAGAGTCAGTATTGAGAGCAGCATCGAGGATAGGTTGTATAACCTGAGTTGATTCCTCTGTGTACCCAATGTTGTTTTCAACTGATTCAAGGATGCTCGCAATACGTCGCATTGTTTGTTCATCAAGCTCGAAGGTGCCCGTTTGGCCTCCCCAATTCACTGCGTTCGCAACTAAGGCACACGTGTACGGGTCTGAGCCAAGTTGCGGAGCAGGGTAATGGACATCAAGGATGTTTCCCGAAGTGCTCTTTGTTGCTAAACCAAGCCCGAAGGCGAACGGGATACTGTAATTTTCGATGTTCTGCTCAAGCTCTTTCTGATTTTCCTGAAGTTGCTCAAGGGTGCTGATTTCTGTCATAGCAATGACGTTAGCGTGTAAATGGGATGCTTGGGACGTTTGGGGTACCGTTATCTCGTGGGTTCTAGGAACTTTAGGGGCATACAGAAGAGATTAATTGATTCTGCCTCACCAGAAGTCTTATTTATCATTGGTGCTATTTCGCAATATATGGGTGCGGCATTGGCGTTTAGCATCTTTGACAATTTAGGGGCGAGTCTAGTCGCGACCCTACGCGTCCTCGGAGCTGCTTTAATTCTTGTGCTTCTGAGAAAATCCTGGAGGCGTTCATTACAGGACTTGGATATGTTCTGGACTGCTTCATTTGGGATTGTGCTGGCTGGGATGAATCTGTGCTTTTATCTTGCAATCGATAATCTTCCTCTAGGGAATGCGGTAGCGATTGAGTTTTTGGGCCCTATTGCGGTAGCGGCCGCTGGTCGTCGATCTGTAAAGAATATTGTTGCATTAATTGTGGCGAGCTTAGGGGTTCTGTTGTTGGCTCAAGTGACTTCTGAAGGAACAGCAGCTGGAGTTTTCTTAGCTCTTGCGGCAGGGGCATTGTGGGCACTCTACATCGTTTTAGGTAGCAGAGTCGCAAGAACTGGAGCCCACCTAGATGGCCTAGGAATCGGCATGCTTATCGGTGGCTTGGTTATTTCCCCGACTTCGATTCATGCGATTGATCGTGCTTTTGACTCTCCTATGCTTGTATTGGTCGCTTTGTCGACTGGAGTGCTAGGGAACGTCATCCCGTATGGAATTGATCAGGTAGCATTTCGTCGAATTTCGAAAACAAGATTCGCTTTCTTACAATCCTTGCTACCTGCAACCGCTGCATGTGTTGGGATACTGGCACTAAGGCAAAAAACTTCTATCGGTGAGCTTTTGGGAATCGGGCTCATTATTTTTGCTATTGGCTTCAGGGGGAAAGAAGATTAGTTAATCTGAGAGGCCTAAAATCCGACGGGCTTGCTTAGCTAGTGCTTCATCGATCATTTGCCCATCATAAACAACCGATGCTGAACCTTCTGAGACGGCTTGATCATAGACCGCTAGCATCTCTTTAGCACGAGTGATCTCTTCTTCAGAATAAGAAAAAGACTTGTTCGCAAGCGAAACTTGAGAAGGGTGTATGCAAAGCTTTCCTGAGAAGCCTAACGCTCTGGCTTGGTAAGCTTCTTCCACAAAGCGTTCGCTGTCAGAGAAGTCAGCTACGATCTGATCAATTACTGGAACTCCTGTCAGGCGGCTAGCTATTCCCATTTGGGATCTAGCCAGTAAGACCTCGTCATTTCCGGATGTCCGAAATCCGCCTAAATCCAGTACATAGTCCTCAGCTCCAAAATATGCGCCGATAATTGACCCATGTCTGAGAATTTCAGTAGCTGAGACTAACCCTAGAACGGTTTCAATCCCTACGATGATATTTGCTTCGACAGAGTTATCTGAAAGTATTCTCTCTGCCTCTTTTAACTCTTCGACGCTGTTGATCTTTGGAATAACTATCCCGCTTACTTGTGGAGGAATTGCCCGAACATCAGGTTCAAAATGTTTCGAGGAAATGGGATTTACTCTCGGAAAGACCGGAAACTCCTTAGTTTCTTCGGAGAGGCTAAATTCCCGAAGATTTTCTCGCGCTTTGGCTTTCTCCGTGTCAGGGACGGCGTCTTCGAGATCAACGATGGCTGCATCAGGCTGGATCTTAGGTAGTTTTTTTAAAAGTTCAGATTTGTTTCCCGGAGCGAAAAGCACACTTCTGAATTTTTCCGTCATTGAAGCTCCTTAATGCCTTTGAAATAGTTTAACGCTTCTGGATTTGCTAGTGCCTCAGCGTTCCGAACGGGATTACCTTCAACAACAGCTTTAACCGCTAGTTCTGAAATTTTACCGCTTCTGGTTCTGGGTAGGTCAAAGACGGAGTGAATCGAAGCAGGGACGTGTCTTGGTGAAGCTTGAACTCGGAGTGAACTCTTAATTTTTTTCCTAAGCTCGTCATCGAGTCTATTTCCTTCGGACAAGACGACGAAAAGGATCACCCGTTCATCGCCGTCCCATCTTTGACCTATTACTAGACTTTCAGTGATTTCAGGGAGCGAATCAACGACAGCATATATTTCAGCCGTTCCTATCCGGATGCCGCCAGGATTTAGCGTCGCATCTGAACGCCCATGGATAATTATTCCGCCGGATGGCGCCCATTCTGCGAAATCTCCTTGATGCCATTTCCCTGCATAACGACCAAAATATGCAGAGTGGTATTTTTCTCCAGTTTCATCATTTAGAAAAGAGAGAGGCATCGACGGAAACGGATTTGAACAAACAAGCTCTCCTTGTTGACCGTGGTCTAATTTTTCACCGTTCATAGTAAGGATCTCGATATCTAAACCTAGAGCTGGTTTTTGAATTTCACGACGGTTCACTGGACCTGTCGGGTCACCTGCTACTAAGCATCCACATAGGTCTGTTCCTCCTGACATTGACTGGAGATGAACATCTGTTTTGATGTTCCGGTACACATAGTCGAAGCCTTCGTCGACCAGAGTGGAACCAGTTGAACATATAGTTCTCATGCTTGAGAGATCGTGAGTCTCAATCGGCGAGATCCCAGCATTTGCACATGCGTCTATATATTTTGCTGAAACTCCAAACAAAGTGATTGAAAGTTCGTCGGCTAAATCAAATAGCGTTGTTGGATTTGGATGAAAGGGTGAGCCATCGTAGAGGATAACCGTAGCTTGTGACGCTAAAGCTGAAGCTAACCAATTCCACATCATCCATCCTGCTGTGGTGTAATAAAAGACCCTATCTCCTGCCTTTATATCGCATTGGAGTCCATGTTCAACTAGGTGTTTTATAAGGACCCCTCCGGATCGGTGGACAATACATTTGGGCTTTCCGGTGGTCCCTGAGGAGTAGAGAACATACCAAGGGTGATTAAATCCATGAGGTGGAAACTCTACTTCTTTGAGGTTATAGGGCTGGAGGAAGTCTGACCAAAGGATCCACGAGGGGCCACTCTGTATTTTTTCATTCGCATACTCTTCATTGCCGTAAGGAACGACGACGGTTTTTTCAAGAGTTGGTAACCCTTGAACTACTTCATCGAGCTTATCCAAACAGGAAAACCATTTACCTCCGTAGAAGTAGCCATCTGTGGCGAAAAGTACTTTTGGTGCAGCTTGAGTAAACCGGTCAAGCAATCCTTTGACCCCAAAATCTGGCGATGTAGAAGTAAACACTGCACCGATACTTGCTGCTGCGATCATAACCGAAATTGTTTCTGGCCGATTAGGTAACCACGCTGAAACACGATCTCCGCTTTCTACCCCAAAATCTAGAAGCGCTTGCTGCAATAGTGAGACCTGGCCATTGAGATCAGCCCAAGTTAATTTAGAAGCATTTCCTAGTTCATCTCTCCAAACGATTGCGTCAGTATCATCATTCTTTGTAAGAAGGTTTTGGGCAATGTTGATAGAGGCATCTGGAAAAAACACTGAATCTTGAAGATTTGGACCTGTGGTAAGAACTTGGCCACTGACCTCACCAATGAGCCCGAAATAACTGTGGGCGTGGCCCCAAAATTGATCTGGCCTGCTAATGCTCCATTTGTGGATTGCATCATAATCTGGAAGGTTAATTTCGAAAAGGTGTTCAGCCTTCTTGGCAAAATCCATCAGGCGAGAATTACCGATTCTCTCCCTTGATGGCTCCCAGAGTTGATTCACGTTACCAGCATAGCCCAGCAGAGAGGCCATAAACCTATCGTCATTTTTGCTGTTGTGGAGCTGAGGGGAGTCGAACCCCTGGCCTCCTCGATGCGACCGAGGCGCTCTAGCCAGCTGAGCTACAGCCCCAAAGAAAAGATCATTCTAGATATTAAATTAAAGATAGTGAAATCTAGTTTTCTCTTTAAAGTGCAACCTTATCGGCACCTGTAGCTGCAAAATCCATTCCATTAGGGGCAATGACCTGCTGCTGTTGCCGAGATGCTTCAATTTCTCTCTGGTATTGGACGAGTAATAGAACATACGCTAGAAAAATTGAATCAGCAAACAGATTCACTGCGATGAAAGCCCCACCTACGACTATGGCCATGAGTAAGGTAAACATAACAATTCCAATTAAGGACAAAAGGACTTTTCGCCGTCGTAGACGGGCTTGCTCACTAGATACTTCCATTGGATTCGACCCCTTCTTTATTCTGTCAAGTGGTGGCTCAACCAAGGAATGCCCAGGTTGATTGTAGGCATGGTCCCATGATGTGAACGGCTGATGAATAGGTACCACAACCGCTCGTGGGGTTTTTCGAACTCTCATTCGACTAAATGGGCTCCCCAACACCATAGAAGATGTTCCTACACGCGTACGAAGCCAGTAAACGCCTGCTCCGAACCATAAAATTGCTAACGCAACTAACAGCACAAACTCCACCAGTCTCTAGGCTGCTCTCATTAAAATTTTTGCACTATTTCCCTTACCTTTGGTGGATGAGGAGCAAATTATCATCTCCATGCCTATATCGAGCCCCTAATCCTGACGACTGGTTTAGAGCGCTTGGGAGGTATGATCTTTTCTCAGGGCCTGAACAGGCGATTTATCTAGAGAAATCGCCTGACGACCCTCCCGTCTTTTGCAGTAAGACTAGATCAGTGATTTCCATCGTCTTGTCCATACTCTTACACATGTCATAAATTGTGAGGGCGGAAACAGAGCAGGCTGTAAGCGCTTCCATCTCAACTCCTGTACGCCCTACAGTTGTAACTTCCGCCTCAATTTCAACTTTGTCATCACTAACCTCAAATTCAACCGTTACTGAACTTAACATCAACGGATGACAAAGAGGAATGATCTCTCCAGTTCTTTTTGCAGCTTGAATTCCAGCGACTCGGGCTACTGCAAAAACATCACCTTTAGGCACATCGCCTTTCTTGAGCGCCAAGACAGTCTCCTTGGCCATTGAAACTGCAACACGTGCTCTTGCTATTCTTTTACTGTCCTGCTTTTCACTGATATCCACCATACGGGCTTTCCCATCAGGATCTAGGTGCGAAAACGCCTCATTCCCCATACCCGTCATCCGCCGATCTGAGACATGGATTTACTCGGCCGAATAAACACCGACTTTCCAATTTGATGACCAGCCCACTTCTGCTTAACTCCATGGGAAAACAATTTAATAATCTCTTCATCGCCTGCATTGTCCCGAAGCAATTTGCGGACATCATATTCGTCTATAGCGAATAAGCAGTTCCTGAATTTTCCATCCGCCGTCAATCGAATCCGGTCACACGCATCACAGAAAGCCTCCGAGACAGTAGCGATAATCCCTATCTCTCCTGGGCCGTCTGTGAATTTCCATCTAGCCGCCGGGGAACTCCCCCTTGAGAGTGGTTCGAGATCATAGTGTGATGAAATCAGAGCAAGAATCTCCTTCTGTGACATGACTTTTGACTTCTCCCATGTCTCGTCAGCATCCAATGGCATAAATTCAATAAAGCGAACTATGACACCGTTCGTTCGGCCATACGAAACAAAGTCTAAAACTTCATCATCATTGACGCCTTTCATGACGACCATGTTTACTTTCACCGGATCGAAGCCCACAGATTTAGCGATCTCGATCCCATTAAGAACCTGTTCAAGATTATCGCGCCTCGTTAGGGATTCGAATCGTTGACGGTCCAGAGTATCCAAAGAAATATTGATTCGATCTAACCCAGCGTTATACAAATCAGAAGCTACCAGAGGAAGCGTCGCTCCATTTGTTGTCAACGATAGATCAACATCAAGTTTCGAAAGTTTTTCAATCAATTTGCTTAGGTTTGCCCTAACGGTGGGCTCCCCACCAGTCAACCGGATACTCTCAATTCCAAATTTATTGACAAGTATGCTGGCTAGACGTTCGATCTCTTCGAATGTCAGTAAATCTTCTCTGGGAGTCCACTCCATTCCTTCTTCGGGCATGCAATACTGGCAACGGAAATTGCACCGGTCAGTAACTGATATACGCAAATCACGATGGACACGCCCATAGGTATCAACAAGTTGATCTTTCATTACTATCAATCTAGCGCTTGATCTGCATCAGAAGCGAAAGTATTCAATAGGGTTTCCTTTTAGGACCCCTTCCCCATCCGAAACAATCGCTAAAGTGTCAGCATTTGCCATACCACTAAGCTGATGGGAACCTTGCTTCCCTGTCGGACTAACCAGCGTCACACCTTTCTGCTGGCTGGAAAACGCTCGGACAAAGTGTGTTTTCCCATCTACACGACGACGGAAATCTTCTGCAGCGTCACCGATGAGAACATCGGGAAATATTTTGCTTCTACCCATCATCTTGTTCAACGCTGGCTTTGCAAGCAGTAGATAAGAAACCATAGAAGAAACCGGATTTCCCGGTAGGCCAAATACTGGGACTCCCTCAACTACCCCAAATGCAAATGGTTTAGCAGGCTTTATTGCGATCTGCATCCACCGCATATCACCCATGTCATTTAGTACCACTTTGACATAGTCATAATCACCCATACTTACTCCGCCAGTGGTGATTAAGGCATCGCACTTTCCGATGCCTTCCTGAACAGTTTCCTCGATCACATCTTTATTATCAGGAATCAATCCAAGGTCAATTGTTTCAAATCCGTCACTTTCGAGAAGAGCCATCAGCGAGAAGCGATTCGAGTCGCGAATCTGACCGGGAAGAAGCGTTTGACTTCCCTCGACGAGTTCATCTCCCGTAGAGAAGATTCCAACCGTTGGCCGGCGGATAACACTCACCTGATAGACACCTAATCCAGCCAATAGCCCTATATGCGCAGCAGTTAACGATGTCCCTTGATCAATAACTTGGTCATCGGGGTATAGGTCTTCACCTGCTTTGCGAATATGATCACCATTTCTGACGCTTCGATTCACCCGAACAGCATTTTCGTTCTCACCTACATTTGTCCATTCGACCATAACAACAGCGTCTGCTCCTTGTGGGAGAGGAGCTCCGGTCATTATTCTTGCAGCTTGACCATGTTGGATTTCAAAATCAGGCTGTACCCCTGCAGGTATCGAACCAACTACCTCTAGCGTTACTTCGTTTGTTTCCGTTGCCCCCTCCGTATCTGCTGCCTTTACTGCATAACCATCAACAGCAGTATTATCGAAAGGAGGAACTAGTTCTTTTGAAGTAACTACTTCTGCTGTTACCCGTGAGTAAGCAGAACTTATATCGAGCTTCTCTTCTGAAAGCTGAAATACTCTCTCCAAGACATAATTTTGTGCTTCCTCTAGCGGGATCATTGTTTCATGCTAACAAAGCTCGATCAGGGACAGACACTAGAAGCCGATGATCAGGGCGTATTATGGAGATAATGAATTTGTGGTGGCTCCTTATACCAGTAAGTTATGCTCTCGGGACTTTCCCTACAGCGCAGATTGTTGCGGGATTTGTTGGTCATGATCCGACTGCAGAAGGGTCTGGTAATCCTGGCGCGTCGAACGTCTATCGTGTTGCCGGAGCAAAAGCGGGAGTAATAGTTCTCGTTGGCGACTTACTGAAGGGACTTATTCCAAGCTTGGTTTGCCTTCTTATCGATGGTCGCCCATTAGCCCTTGCAGCTGGGATGGCAGCGATGATCGGACATGTGGCCCCAGTAACACGGCGATTTAGTGGAGGGAAGGGAGTGGCAACACTTGCCGGTCTATCTTGGGTGCTATACCCCCTTGTAGCTCTTGGCCTCTTTATAATCTGGCTTCCTCTGATGAAACTTTTCAAACGAGCTTCATTAGGGTCGCTAGTAATGGTTCTTTTATATCCCATCGGAGTACTCATCATGCCAGAGACAAGGTGGTATGAGGTACTGGTGGCCGGAGTAGCTTCATTGGTAGTCACGCTTAGACACCATGAGAACATTAAACGACTCTTCAAAGGGGAGGAAAAGACAATTGAATAAAAAACTCTTAAGAGGAGTTCTTCATTCTCTGACTGGCTGCTACCCTACCGTTCGCTGGTAAATGGAGTGACAAATGCCGACCTACGACTATAAATGTGAAATTTGCGAGGACACCTTTGAAATTTTTCAGTCATTCAGTGAAGATCCTTTAACAAATTGCCCCAGCGAAACATGCTCAGGGTCGGTTAAGAAAATATTTTCAGCTCCGGGAATAAGCTTCAAAGGATCAGGTTTCTACAAAAACGATAGTCGTAAATCTTCTACTACGAAGTCAACATCTAATTCATCAGCAACGTCTTCTAACGAGTCAAAATCCTCTGACTCGCCGTCTACGAAGAAAGAAAAGAAAGATTCGTCTACTGCTCCTAGCCCCTCATCCACCAGTGGACAAGCTGACTAGAGAACCTCCGCTGAAAGCAGAATAATCGCTAGTACGCCTATCCCTACCCGGTAAAATCCAAACACCGAGAAGCTTTTATTCTCAAGCCAACTGACCATCCACTTCACAGAAACTATTGCTGAAACAAATGCAGCAAATAACCCAATAAGAGGTGTCCAGTAGCCGAAAAGATCTACGATCTTTCCTCCATCTTGTGACAGCTCATAGAAAGTCGCTGCTGACAACGTGACAAGACCTAACAAAAAGCTGAATTCAACTGCTGCTGCAAGAGACAAACCAAGTGCTACTAACGCAAATATGGTAACTAGACTTCGGCTGACACCAGGCCAAAGGGCCAACGCTTGTACGAACCCTACGATAACTGCACCTCGCAAACTAAGATTTTCCATGCTCAACTCACCCTGACGCAACAAGTTTTTCTGATGGGCGATAAGAATACAGATGCCCCCAAGGATCCACGCATATGCCACCGACTCAGTCCCATAGAGCTGATCCTTTACATAGTCAGCAAGCAAGAAGCCGATAATAGCTGTAGGGATAAATGCAGCAGCCAAATTACGCAGGACTACTTTTCCTACCTCGCTTTGTCCTCGTAATCCTGAATACATTTGAAGAATTCTGTTTTTATATAGAACGACAATTGCGAAAATCGCTCCGATTTGAATAGAAATAATATAGCTATCTATGGCTTGCTCAGAAGTCTCCGTGTGATCCAGGTGCATTAACTCTTTTGCCCCTAAGAGATGGCCTGTCGAACTAATGGGAAGAAATTCAGTAAGACCCTCAACCACCCCCAAGACTATTGCCTTCCATAATTCAAGGCCGTCGTCGACAATCGATGAATCATGGGCAAAGGCTCGAGCAGCAAATGGTTCCAAAAATGCGACGAGACCAATAGCAACAAAACAAAGCATCATCAGAGTTACTCGATGGATTTTTTTCATGGTCATATTCACCGTAATCCCAACATCAGGTAGCGCTCCCTGAACCTACGAAAGAGGTAAGGTAGGTCGTCACACTCCAGACACCATAATGTCGTCCACGACGATCGAAACTCCCGATGATTTCATTGGGAGTCTCTCTAAGTCATTACCTATGTTCTGGATATCAAGAAGCATTCGCTGCAAAGTAGATGCCACTGTCACTTCCCTGACAGGTTCAGCAAGGTCCCCTTGACGGATCATTAGACCCTCAGCGCCTGCAGAAAAGTCTCCGCTGACAGGGTTAACTCCTGAATGAAGGCCTGCAACCCCTTGAATAAGAATTCCTTCACCCACTTGCTCAATGAGTTCTGATTGACTGCTTTCTCCAGGAGTTAACTTAAGCGCTAATGGCCCTGCCCCTGGTGAACTGTTATAACTTCGAACAGCCGAACCGGTTGATGACGTCCCGAGCGCTCGCGCAGTGTAAGTATTATGAAGAAATCCACACAAACTTCCCTGATCAATTAAAGTGTTCTTTCTGCTCGCCAGTCCCTCTCCATCAGCTTCCGTTGCAGTGAAAGCATCGATATCAGTTGGGTCATCAATAAGGGTAAGGAAATTCGGAGCTACCTGATCGCCGTCTCTATCAGCAAAAAGCGATCTTCCTTTAAGCAGAGCTTCCCCACTTAATGTTGACCCTATAATCCCCAGAAACTGAGCAGTGACATATGGATCTAGGATCACAGTCATTCGACCTGACTCAGTTTTTTTCGCACCTAATAATCTAGTTGCCCGCTCAGTTGCGTCAGCACTAGCCTTGCCAATATCTAGATTAGCTGGACTTCTCCCAACGGAATATCCAAATCCAGTCTGCGTATCGACCCCATCTGAAGCTAATGATGATGCGGCAACATAGCACCCGCCTTCTTGATTGGCGCGTCGAATGCCCGTCGAAGTCACGATCGCGCTTGTATTAATTGAATCAACATAGTCAGTAGACTCAACGCCAATTATCCTCGTATCAGCTTGGAGAATCGATCTTTCAAGGTCAATTGCCATTGCTATCTTTTCTTCATTTGCAAAGTTAGCTAACGATGGGTCTAGGAGATCCAAAGAGACCGACTCAACCCCATCAGGTTCTGCAATAGCCTGAAATTCATCGGGGGTACCAAAAGAAGCATTATCACGGGCTTCTTCTAATGTTTCATTAAGGACATCAGAATCCAGAGAGCCTGCATAAGCCATCCCTTGTCGCCCGTCTTGAACAACACGAATCCCTACTCCTTGTGACTCGGCCGCAGTAAATGATTCGATCTCGCCTTGGTAGACCCTAATTTCGGTCTCCTTGCCGTGAACAGTGACGACTTCAACTTGTTCTCCAGCAGCTGCCTTCCCTACGACAGCTTCAGCAATTTTTAGTAGTTCAGCTTTCATTATTGCCCCTAGCCGGCGGTACCACCAACAGTGAGACTAGTGACACGCAGTGTCGGTGTACCGTCACCGACCGGAACACCCTGACCGTCTTTGCCGCATGTACCGGGGGAACCCATATCGAAATCATTGCCAAGAGCATCGATTTGATTCAGTACCTCGGGCCCATTCCCAATAAGATTGCCTTCCCGAATGGGTTCTGTTATTTCACCATCTTCAATTAGGTACGCTTCTGTCATACCAAATACAAAATCACCTGTCGCAGTATTAACTTGACCGCCACCCAATTGAGCTACATACACGCCGGTGGAAGTATCTTCAATAATATCCTGTGGGTCAGTTTCACCATTTGCAATATACGTATTCGTCATGCGTACCATCGGAAGCACATGGTAGCTTTGCCTTCGTCCATTTCCAGAACTCAACCGGCCTTCATTCCGTGACCGAAGCCCATCCCACATGTAATCAACCAATACTCCATTTTCAATAAGGACGTTTCGCTGAGCCGGCCGGCCCTCATCATCTATAGCGAATGCACCCCATTCATGTGACATCGTCCCATCATCAATTAATGTGACCAGTTCACTAGCGACAGTTTCACCAACTTTGCCGGCGAAAACAGATGCCTGTTTGTTTACTAGATCAGCTTCAAGCCCGTGACCGCATGCTTCATGAAACAGTACTCCTCCACCACCGGAACCTATCACCACTGGCATAGTGCCACTGGGGGCCGGCCTAGCATTTAGTTTTGTTAGTGCCCTATGGGCAGCGCGTTCAGCCAGTTCTTCAACATCAACGTCGTCGAAAAGCTCAAATCCTATAGGCCTTCCAATGGACTCTCGTCCCGTTTGCATTCCGGTATCACCGGTAGCGACGCATGAAATCGAAAAGAGAGTTCGCACCTGATCATCACTTGCAAATACCCCATCACTGTTGGCGACAAGTATTTTTCGGCGAGAGTCCCCATACCTAGCAGAAACTTGAGTGATGGCAGCCCCTTGGCTTCGAGCGACTTCATCAGCTTGAATCAAAAGGTTGACCTTTGTTTCCTTTGCCACCAGCTCGGGGAATGTCTCGACCTTGTTTGGAGATGGGGAAACGACTTGTTCCAGGTCATTTACTTGTGAACTTGAACCGTTTGCTCTTGTAGCAGAAGCTGCGGCTCTAGCAGCAATCATTAAGCCTTGTTCTGAAAGATCAGCAGTGTGGGCAAAACCTGTCGTTTCTCCTACGACAACACGAATACCGGCTCCACGGTCACGGCCGGACGTCAGCTCTTCTACTTTCGCATCATCAAATAGGGCCGAACTAGAACGTTTATCTTCGACAAATACTTCGGCAAATTCTCCGCCGGACTTAAGAGCCTCATTGAGTACTCTCTCTATCAAATCTTGTTCAAGCATATGCACCTCGTGCCTAGAATAGTAACCGTTTTATGGTGAGTTTGCCCCATCCGACAAACACGATGTTCAGTTGCGTATGGTACTAGTATGGCTCTTGAACAAGGACTTAGCGCATCTTTCGACCACAGTGTCAAAGAAGAGGACCTGTCAATCGCTTTGACATCAGGTGACGTTCCTGTTTTATCAACCCCAAGAGTAATCGCTTGGTGTGAAGCAGCGACAATGGCTGCGATTGAAGGACACATTTCCGAGCAGGAAACGACCGTAGGAATGCGCGTCAGAATCGACCATATTAACCCATCCGGATTAGGAGCAATGATTCGGGTGAGCGCTCTTCTAACAAGAATCGATGGGCGGAGGCTCACATTTCAGGTAAGTGCGCACGATGAACGCTCACAAATAGCAATGGGACAAGTCGTGCGCGTGATAGTCCACCGACAGCGTTTCCTTGATAGGGCCTAAATAGCTCTATAACGCCGAAATGTGGGATTATTCTCCGATACTCGGAATCGAAATTCATTGAGTTTTCAAGTGTTTAAGGGAAAATACTGCAAGAAACTCAAGAGAAGTCCAGAAATCCGATATTTGACTGCTAATGCGGAATAACCTAGCAGTTGCTAGCTATTTATTCCCACATCCAATTCCTACCTGGCCGGACACCCCGATGAGTTACATTTACACCAGACCTCAAGAAAAAGAATCCATCCCATGGTGGAAGCGCAACTCGGTCACAATCCCATTTCGTATAGGGTTAAGCGTCGCTCTTCTCATAGTAATTCTGAAATCTATGGATGGAATAGACTGGGATGAACTCATCCCAGACTGGAACAGGCAAACAGCCTTCTGGACTATCGGGGCTTTCATATTTACGCTTATCGGCTTTATCCTAGGAGCAATTAGATGGCAAAGAGTCCTTCGGGCGCTAGGGGTACATCAGTCAATATGGAGACTTTTTAGCCACTATATGGCCGGCCAATTTGTTTCAAATTTTCTCCCAACAACAGTCGGGGGCGATGTCATTCGCATAGGAAGACTTACGCGAGACACGGATGATGCTCCGGTTAGCTTCACTTCAGTTGTATTTGAGCGCTTGAGCGGTTGGCTCGTTCTGCCGGTAATCACCTTGCTGGGTTTTGCGATTAACCCAGGCCTCACTGGTTTAGGAACCTCGACAAGAGTGCCTTTAGTAGTAGCGATGGTAACTCTTCTCGCTCTAATACTTGTGATTCTTCTCCTCGGAAGTAATCGAATAGGCAAAGGGCTTCAGAACCGTCAAGGCCTCTTAAGATTCGCAAACGCTGTCCATCTAGGAATTGACCGACTAAAGGGAAATCCGAAATCTGCACGTGAGGTCATTATTTCAGCCTTCGCTTATCAATTTGCACTTCTTCTTGCAGCTGGATGCGCTGTTGAGGCTCTTGGAATCGATGAAGTGGGACTAACAGCTTTGATGGCATTTATACCCGCTGTACTTATTATTCAAGTTCTTCCACTGGGTATTGGAGGGCTGGGAGTCCGAGAGGGAACTCTCGTGGTATTTCTAAGTGGAATTGATGTCTCAAACGAACAAGCACTTGCTCTGGGACTCGCCCTTTATGCCTTAACTTTGGTCAATAGCTTTATCGGATTACCAATGCTCGTCTTTGGAGGTCGAAAAGGCTCCAAAACAAATGACATAGAGTCATCAACTCTCTAGAGATGCAAGAAAACCAACGTATCCACACAACAAAAACTTCGGACAACAAACCAGAACTAAACTGGTTCAGGGAGCTTCTACTCATAGGAATTTTCTACGCAGTTTATTCTTGGGTACGAAACCAGTTTGGGTCAGCGACTGTTGATCCTGAAACTGCCCTGCGTAATGCAGGGCACATGATCGATCTCGAACGTTTCTTCGGGTTATACATTGAAGCAGATATTCAATCGTGGTTTCAAGGGTTGGATTTGTTTCTAAGGTTCTGGAATATTTTCTATGGAACTCTACATTTCGCCATAACTTTAGGCGCATTACTCTACTTGTACTTTCGCCAGCCACATGCCTATCCACGATGGAGAACGATAGGGTTGACGACTACAGGACTCGCCCTAATAGGTTTCGCCACGTATCCGTTGATGCCGCCGAGACTGCTAGGAAATTGTGGAGCCTATGGCGCTTGCCTCAACAACAGTCCGTTTGTCGACACAGTCGCTGAACTGGGAGGATTATGGAGTTTCGATTCAGGAATGATGGAAAATCTGTCGAATCAATACGCCGCCATGCCAAGCCTCCATTTCGCCTGGGCTTTTTGGAGCTATTTAGCGTTGAAGCCATACCTACAACGCCGGATCTCTCGAGTCGCTTTAGCCATGTATCCAGCGTGTACTCTTTTCGCAATTGTCGTCACAGCCAACCACTATTGGATTGACGCTGTTGGAGGTGGCGTAATTCTCTGGGCCGGTTACTGGATCGGGAACCGGTTGCAAAAGTGGGCCGAAACGCAAGCTCCTACAAAGTGGCAGACGCCACATATCTAGTTTGATTTCCTCTATGGGAAATCAATAAACAACTGCTAACGTAAAAACGAACCGAGAAAGTTATGCTAGAACAAATTACTTGCCCTGCTGATCTCCGAAGACTCTCCTCTTCTGAGTTGAGGATACTCTCACAAGAAATACGCTCATTTATTGTTGATACAGTTGAAGCGAACGGCGGGCACCTAGTGTCGAATCTCGGAGTCGTAGAATTAACAATCGCCCTACATCGAGCATTCGATTCGCCGAGAGATATTTTGCTTTGGGACACAGGACATCAATCGTATGTCCATAAAATTCTCACTGGTCGCACAGAAGATTTCAGTTCATTACGAAAAGCCGATGGGCTATCCGGGTACCCAAGCCGTGCCGAATCAGAACACGACTGGATAGAGAATAGTCATGCTTCAACAGCATTAAGCTACGCATTTGGAATAGCAGCTGCCCAATCAAGTGATACGGGTGAGGGACGAAGAGTCATTGCGATCGTTGGCGATGGTGCCCTTACTGGAGGGATGGCATTTGAAGGCTTAAATAACCTCGGCCATGCCGGAAGCAACGTCATTATTGTCCTAAATGACAACGGGCGTTCATACGCTCCGACTATCTCACGACTATCTGACAGCCTTAAGCGACTACGAAACAACCCTCGGTATCTTGAACAGCAGGAAAAACTTGAAAGAAAAGTAAAAAATATTCTTCCTTTCGGCGAATCTGTTGAAAAAGCAATAGAAGCAGCTAAAGCTGCCGTACGAGAAATATGGGACCCGACTTCATTCTTCGAGAACCTCGGGCTCCGTTACAACGGTCCATTCGACGGCCACAACGTGGAAGAACTGGAGCGCGCCTTTCGAAATGCTGCCGATTTTGATGGGCCCACGGTTATCCATGTCCTTACAGAGAAAGGACGAGGATACGGACCTGCTGAGAACGACCCTGTAAAAAGGCTTCACGACATAGGAAACCCTAAACCCGGAAGCTATACCGCCGCTTTCACTGAAGCTCTCATAAAGGAAGCTGAAAGCCGTCAGGAAATCGTAGCTATCACGGCAGCGATGCCTGATAGCACTGGGCTTCTACCTTTCTCAGAGCGCTTTCCGGAGCGTTTCTTCGACGTAGGCATAGCAGAGCAACATGCAACTACCGCTGCGGCGGGCATGGCGATGTCTGGCCTCCGGCCGGTTGTAGCTATTTACGCTACTTTTCTTAATCGAGCCTTTGACCAAATCGCCTTCGATGTTGGACTCCATAAGCTTCCAGTAATTTTTTGCCTTGACCGAGCTGGAATCACTGGCCCAGACGGAGCTTCCCACCATGGCCTGCTTGATATGATGCTGATGTCCAAAATACCCGGAATGACTCTCTTCGCTCCTTCCTCATACCAAGAACTCCAACAAATGTTCCAAGATGCTTTGGAAATTACTGATGGGCCGGTGTGTATTCGATATCCCCGAACTCCTGCACCGACTGTTCACGAAGCGGAAGTTGGCAAGGGGAAACAAGCTCGCAAAGTTCAGGAGGGGGATAATGTATGCATCCTCGCTATTGGGAAAATGCTAGAACCGGCTAAAAAAGCAGCTACAGACTTAAAACAGCATGGTATCGGGTGCTCAGTTTGGGATGTCCGATGTGTAGCCCCAATTGATGGGGACATGCTTGAAGACGCTCACAGACACCCTGTTGTAGTGACTATCGAAGACGGCATCACCGAAGGAGGCATCGGATCCACCATCCAAAACAAACTTTCGAGATTCAACGGCCGCGGCCCCATCGTCCGAACCATGGGAGTCCCCTCCGCTTATGTCCCTCAAGGCAACGCAGACGAAATCCTCTCCCATCTCGGATTAGATTCTGAGGGCATTACAAGAGAAATCCTGCTATTGCACGAGTTTTCACAGAACGAAGAATAGAGCTCTAATCAAAAAAAGGATTTTCCCCAGCCTCATGATCTGTGAGGTCCACGATTTCTGTGATCTCAGGGATTGCTTCAGCGATCATTACCTCTATTCCCTGCCTAAGGGTTGCAGCAGACATGGCACATCCTTGGCAACCACCACCCATAAGTATATGTGCTGCGGTTCCTTCCATTTTTACTAGCTCAGCGTAACCTCCATGGGCAGCTAGCGACGGGTTGATGTGGCGGTCAAGAAGCTGTTGGAGTTTTTCACCGGTGGTCCCCGTTAGTTCAAGTTCCTCCCCGTCCAACATATTCGGACGATTAGGATTCCGAATTACTAGCCCCCCTTGCATGGGGTTACTGGGAAGGTCCAAAGTTGCTCCGTCAAGATTCTCGTAGCTTTCTTCGGGGACGAGGATCGTAAGATCGCCAATAGTCGAAATAACATCGCTTTCTAACGCGTCATTAATGCTTTCAAAAGAGAGATCATACGAGAATTCTGGTCCATTAACTCCTATGATTTGGACGCGAAGACCAAGCTTTTCAGGCTCGTCCTCTTCCGACCTGACCTCTAGAACTTTTTCCACGGCTGCCTCAGTAACTAATAGTCCTTTTGTTGCACCTTCGCTAGTTTCAAGTTGGTCAATGGTCATAACAAAATATTACCCAAATTCCTTCCAAGGTATACAGCTAAACAGGAATTTCACTCAAGATATCTCCGTATTCGGCGACCACGATCTACGGTACTTAATGTGCACTCGTTAAATTTTGTTTTACGCAAGAACCTTAAGCTATTTCGCCGCTTATCTCTCGTCATCCTCCTTATGGTCGGCTTCACTCTTCGAGTTTGGAACATCAATTGGGACCAAGGAACCCACCAGCACCCAGACGAGCGCTACTGGAGCATGGTTACTGAAGATATCTCATGGCCGGGAACCGGAAGCTACTTTGACTCGGCCAATTCAAGCCTCAACCCATATAATCATCGCGACACTTGGGTCTATGGCACTTTCCCTCTCTTCATAACAAAGGCAACTGCAAATTATCTAGAGAAAGACGCCTTTATCCCCAATGCATTTGTTAACACAGCGGACAGATTCGGTATCGGATTAAAAGAAACATCGGCTACAAGTACCAGCCAAAAGATTAGTGCTAAAGCTTTTGATAGCGGTTATAAGGCTAACCTGATCGGCCGGCTTCTCTCTGCAATCATTGACACAGGAACTATTTTTCTCGTATATCTTCTTGGCCGAGAACTGTTCAACAGAAAAGTGGGATTCATTTCCGCAGTCCTGCAATCATTTGCCGCTCTCCATATCCAATACAGCCATTTTTATGGGGCTGAGCCATGGGTAACATTTTTCGCTAGCCTAACGGTGCTTCTTTCGGTAAAGCTTTTTAAAACCATCCGATTATCGAGCGATAACAAGAAATTTTTTACTCCAAGATTGCTGGGTATCACTCTCTGCACCGGTATTGCTTTTGGACTTACTACCGCAGCAAAACTTAGCGGCCTTGCAGTAGCCATAGTCCCCTTTGTGACGATTATTTTATCCCTGTTTAGCAGGGCCAAATCCAAAGAGCCATCTGAGATGATTAAGGAGTTGGCAAAATTTTTTGTATTGGCGATATCGATGCTCTTTGCAGCGTTTCTGTGTTTCAGAGTCCTCCAACCTTACGCCTTTAGCGGGTTCATTACTTTCGATGAAAGATTCCTTTCAGATATCAAATACCTTCGATCTATAAATTCTGGCGCTGATGTGCCTTGGATCATTCAATGGGTTGGAATCACGCCTCTCTGGTTTCCAATTAAGTCTGTTTTTTGGCACGGTATGGGACCCCCGTTAGCTATTGCTGCTTTGATCGGCCTTTACTTCATATGTTCTGAAATCATCAAAAGACGAAACTTTACGTTACTTATTCCCCTTAGCTTTGTGCTGATCATGCTCGCACTGGTAAGCCAGCAATTCAACCCTTTGATCAGGTACCTCCTACCTGCATATCCGATAGTTATTACTTTCGGTGGATACGGCATCTACCGCCTTTGGAATTGGGGAAGGGAAAAAAGAATTACCCTTGGAGATCGTTCTGTCCTTTACCGGATAGGCCAATGCTCGGCTGTAGTTCTAGTAGCGGGAACACTTTTTTGGGGGTCCGCATTCGTAAACGGTGTTTACGACGACACCCACCCGCGAATATCAGCATCGGAATGGATCAATGAGAATATAGAGCCGAACTCTACCGTTACTCACCAAATCTGGGACGACCGGCTACCTCTTCCCATATCCGGCGAAACTCCTCCGGATCTCAAATACGTTGACCTTGATCTATTTCGATCTGACCAGCTTAATGATCCTCGCTCAGGAGAGCCCAAACTTATTACCCTTGTTGATCACCTTGAATCAACCGACTACATCATTGAAGCTAGCAATCGGCTCTATGGTTCCATCCCACGAATGCCTGCAGAGTACCCTGGAACCAGCTCCTACTATGAGGCCCTCTTTTCGGGCGAACTTGGGTTTGAAGTTGTTGCAGACTTCAGCAATTCCCCTTCACTTTTCGGCATAAAAATTTTGGACTCAAATGGTGAAGAGACATTTACAGTCTATGACCACCCAAGAGTCACTATCTGGGAAAAGACCAGTGAATGGTCACGGTCTAACGCTCTTAGAATCCTAAATCCATTCCGTGCAACATATGCGCCTAATCTCGAGCCCAAAGACGCAAACTCAAACGCTCTACTTCTTAGCCCATCTGTAAGTTCTTCTTTGCAAAATAACACAACGTTCTATGGAGCATTCACACAAGATAGATTTATGGGCGCACCCCATTGGGTCTGGTGGATCTTGTGGCTTCAGATAGCTGCCTTTGCCGTTTTGCCATGGTCGACATTACTGTTTCGACAGTTTTCGGATAGAGGATATGCTTTGAGCAAGGTAATTGGGTTTCTTTCATCCGGCGCGCTTCTCTGGCTTCTCGTGGTGTGGGACGTTTGTGAATTTAACCAAACGACAGCTCTCGCAAGCATGGCGGTGATGTTCCTCATAGGACTAGCTTTCTGGCGGGGACATCGAGCACGTCTTTTTCAACTCTTTCGTAAGCACCGATCCGTATGGCTTGTAAGCGAAATCATTTTTCTATCTATCTTTGCCTTTCTCTTAATGCTGCGGTCGCTGAATCCTGATCTGTGGGAGTCCTACCTCGGCGGAGAAAAACCAATGGAACTTGGGTACCTAACTGCCGTAGGAAGATCAACAGAATTACCCCCATACGACCCTTGGTTCGCTGGGGGCGCAATGAATTACTACTATTTCGGCTGGTTCCTCGTTGCAGTACCTATGCGCGCCCTAAAGGTACTTCCGGAAGTTGCATTCCAGTTTGGAGTTGCCACATTTGGAGCTCTGGTTGGCGCAACCATCTTTTCCCTCACCTATAACCTTGTAATGGCTAGTCGATCTCCAGAATCTAAACGACTTGTTTCGAAATCGACCGCAGCAAAGACAGGGATTTTGGGCCTTTTCTTTTTTATGGTATCTGGAACATTTGATGCACTGAGGGTGCATTTTAAACGTCTCCAACTTGCGAATACTTGGACTTTTATGGAGGACTGGCCCGTTCTAGGTTTTTTGGTCGAATTGGCTGGAGGAACGTGGATGTGGATTACAGGAGGCAGCCTGAGGAGATTCGATTGGTGGGCTTCCAGTCGGGTCAATTCGGGGAATTTCGACATTACTGAATTTCCTTATTTTACTTTTCTCTTTGGTGACCTCCATCCACATCTGATGGGAATGGCAGTCAGCAGCTTATTACTTGCAGTTTCGTTAGCATATCTATCCGCTTGCAGGCAGGGCGCGAAAAGAAACAGCGGATATTTAGCTATAGCCATTGGGTTACTTTCTGGTGTTACAAGAATGACAAATACCTGGGACTATCCGACTTCATATCTTCTATTATTTGTCACCTTCTTTATAGGTGCGGGACTTCTAGCCAACACAGCGGAAGACACAGGGAATAGAAATAAGGCCTCCCTATTTGCAGTGGCTGGACTAGCAATACTGTTGAGTGCTGTTAGCTCCGGTGGCAATACACTCATATTCGTTTTTGGGGCCTTAGGCCTTCTAGCTGCAGCCTCTGTACTGTGTAAACAGATAATCCAAAATCGTATTTTTCAATTCGTTTGCCACTTCTCTATGGCGCTACTTTCGCATACAGCGTTCCTGTGGCCATATCTCAGAGACACTAAAAACTTCAATGTCGGAATACACCGGTCAAAATGGACTTCGCCGTTTGATGACTTCATATCTCATTGGGGGGTTTTTCTCGCGATAGCTTTTATTTTCTTCGGCGTAAGTTTCCTCAAGACACGCCGAGACCATAGTAAACACAATGTAACTGTTCACTTTCTTCCTGAAATTTTGCGACGAAACAACTGGACCAAGTCCGCAATATTTGTCATGTGTCTCGGGGTGGTGCTCATCTGCATCATAAAGGTCAGTGCAGCTTTCGCAATAACAATCTTCGGAGGCTTCTGTGCACTGCTACTCATTGAATACGAGTGCAGAAACCATAATGTCAATATTGGAATGCTCTTCGCAACGATTATGTTTTTATTTGGATTTGCTGTGATCGGTGGGCCTGAGGTTATTACCATTAACAACGACGTAGAGCGCATGAATACGGTCTTTAAGTTCTGGCTTCAAGGGTGGCTTTTCTTCGCAATTGGATCTGCATTTGCAACGTACCAAATCTGGGACTTTACGAAAGAGGCATGGAAACCTCAAAAGGAAAAACGCTCAATCGCTCGGGTCTCCCCTCACGGAATTTGGAGGTTCTTTATTCTAGCTGCAGTCATAATCGGTTTAACCTACCCATTGTTGGCGACGGGTCCGCGGCTTTCGACTAGGTTTAGCTCAGACTATAGGGGCCTTAACGGAATCGCCTATCTCGATTATGACCCAACAATAACTAGAAAAGGCCGAAGTGCGGACGAGGCTGCGACAGAAATACGGATCGCTGAAGACCTCCCTTTGATTGAATGGATAAGGTCGAATGTTCCCGGAAGCCCGACAATTGTCGAATGGTCAGGAGATAGCTATGACTGGAATAGTCGTATCTCGATACATACGGGCTTACCCACGGTACTTGGATGGTCATCGCATCAATATCAGCAACGCCAGGAATACTCCAACTGGATTCATCAAAGGCGCATGGACATCCAAAATTTCTATACAGAAGCAAGCCAAGAAACTCTTGAAAAATTCCTTCTTGCCTATCAGGTCGACTACGTAATCGTAGGAGTTCAAGAACACCGATTTGGAAATCCAGATGCAATAGTTTCTTTCGCTAATCACCCCGCCCTGAAACAAGTATTTACATCAGGTAAAAATGTCATTTACGGCGTTGACGAGGACGCACTGTGGGCGTTAACAGCTTCCTGACTCTAGTAGCCGTTCGATACGAGAAAGTTACTTACCTTCTGACATGATTTTTCATATTCTGGCTTCTCTCCTCGACGAGGGAATGGTGGCTCAAAGTACCTTTCCCCTAATTCATAGATTTCAGTCCTTATATAAACGGAGCCGCTAAGCGAGGCAGGGCATCTACCGCTTCCACTATCCCAAGGCTCTCGATTCCAAATCCAGTCGGACCATGCTGAAATAAAGTCTCCGAACTGGTTTGAGGCGCTGATACCTGTATCAAACTCGGGAACCCACCACCAACGGTGTTCGTAAGGAATTTCGATGTACGTTACATCATCATCGTTAGAAGTTATCCGGTCCCAATGCGGAACAAAAATGACATCTGCGCCAGAAGGAAAACTTCCGTTTTCTATAACTGCATACGAAGACGAATGGAAATCTCGGAGGTACCATCCATAAGGCCAGTAGACATCACTATCTATCTTCACTTCCAAATGCCTGCCGAAATGAGCGACGGAAATTCGATCGAGACTTTCCAGCTGCTCAGCCCATTCAACCACTTCGGGAGTAGCTTGGCCTGCTTGAACAAATAGTTCCTGCGGTTCTCCACCTCTGAAATAGGAGCTATAGATGCTTGTTGTCGAAGCGTATACAAAACCGAAAATAAGGAAAAGGCCGAAGCAGATAGTAGCTCCTCTCCGTTTTCTCCTATCCCAAACCGACTGGCCTCCTAAACCAGCAAGAATAACTATGGGCAACAAAATGTGAACCAGTAACCATGGCATCCGCTCCCCCGCCCAAGAATAAACAATCAAGCTCCCACACGCCCACCAAGCAATAGCCTGTCCAAAGAAATTTGGTTTCCGGATGACTGATACGAGACCGACAAGGGCCAAACCCAAGATCACCCATTCATAGGCCAGCAGAAGAACAAGATAATATTGCCATCGGGAATCGCCTCTTACTGTCGCTTGTTCACCCAGCCAATATTCAAAACCAGATACTAATCCATTTCGAATTGCTCCGTACGGTGCCGTTACAGCACCAGGCCCATCGAATTGCTGGAAGAACTGGGTAAATAACGCCACAAAAACTATCGCTGCGACTGCAATGCCCAAAATCCACCCACCGAGCCGAGGAGTGGAAAACGCTCTCAGAACTGGGAGTTGAGGTAGATGGGCTCCGCGTCGAATAGCGATGAACCCGCATACAAGTGCGGCGCAAGCAAGCGTAGCCCCGTAGATCCCTAGCTTTATTATGGTTGGACCATTCTCTTGCTGACCAGGGTTCGTCCCAATCCAAAGAAATGCAGCAGCCATGAGACCGATACCAGCAATGAAGAACCATCGCCGGATTATTTCTTCGGATACCAACCCTTCGTTCGTATTGTGAGACACCCTAGACCTGACAGTGATCGTCCTTCGTGCTATTCCTTCGATCCTGACCTCTCGATTTAAAGTTTTGTATCTCGGTTTTCTGGCTGATCCTTGAAGTTGACCGACAGGCGCTAATAGAAAATCTTGGCCGATGGTGATGATTCCAAATGAGCCAAGAATAAATACCGTAAGAAAGACCGATTCCTTTACTGCCAAGCTCAGCACAAGCAAAACTAAGAGCGCCACAGGGTGCCAGCTTCGAGGTTTGGTAAGAAAGGATATGAACGCTATTACCGTTAGAAATGTCAATAGCAAAAATAAGCTGTCTTCTCTCCCGAATCTAGAAAAATACAGCATTGTCGGGCTTGTAAGCAGCAAAGCTATTGTGACAGGCGTGCCTATGATGCCAAGGTTACGGCGCCAGACCCATGGAAAGAGCACAACAGCTATCCCCGAGACAGCCGGAAGGATGCGGGCAATGCTGTCTGATTGACCAAAGAGCCAGAAGAAAGCTGCTGTGATATAGAAGCGTAAAGGACCGTGATATACCTGGTCATACCCTTTAAAAGTTCCATCTAGATATTGGAGCGAGAACCAAGCATCTAGGCTTTCATCGTGATGGAAGGCCCGAAGACCTAGATAGGACAATCGGCTTATCACAGCCACGAGGAACATAAGTACAACAAGTTGTCCTGCTCTTTTCCATGCTTCAGATGAATCAGGCTCGGTTTCCAGCTCTCGATCGTTGCTCTTCCTTAGGAGCTTCTTGGTTCTTAAACTAGCCACTTCTACCCTGCGTTTCGAATATCCGATACCCCCCGATGTCATAAACTAGCTCCCCGAAATTATCGGAATAGGAATAACCAATGTCTTCCTCACGGGCGCTCTGAGGGGTATACATAGATAGTTCGTAGGGGCCAACAACTATGTAGTCGATCTGGTATCGGCGGATAATCTGATCAGCCCCATTTGGATTCATATACAAGGTCCGTAGATCTTGATCTCGCGTGTACCAGTCAACGCCTAGATCGTTTAATCTTCCTGGTGCACCTGAGACGACGGTTCGGCCTGCTAATGCGCGTATCGGGTGAACGTTATTGTTAGCACTAGCAAATACTGCTTTTTGCTCGGTATTCTCCCTTGCCCATTCACCCACCAGAACATCCTTGCCGGAGAGGTAGTTTGCTGGATAAGGACCAGAGTTTCCCTCAAATGCTCGCCATATATCTAACATGCCTGACGTAGACAGTGAGATTATTAACAACGTAGCTAAAATTTTTGCTGTGACTGTGCGAGCAAATAAACGACTTAGGACTTCTCCTACCAACGGAGATGCCAATAGAAGAAAGAAGATCACATATTTGGCATTATTTCCAGGCCAGAAATGCCAAATCGCTATGTTTGGGATGATGAGAAAGGCATAGATCGGCATGAAGCGAAAGCCGAACTTTTTAAAGGTAAGTACTGTCCCAGAGAGTGCCACTGGGATGAACAAGCCGGTATTTAAAAACCAGAAAGAGAAAAAATCAAGCGGTGTTCGTTCCCATGATGACTTCCCTAACATCCAAAGGGTGTGCCATTCCGAACCATCACGTTCTGGAAGCTGCCAAATTAGAACAGGAAGGCCCAGCCCTAAACTCGGGACTAAAAAATATAGCCATGATCTACTCCGATTTAGCACGAGCCAACATCCACCAATGAGAAGAACGGCTCCAAAAGCAAAAACATGAAAAACTGGAAGGAGACCTGTGAAAACTCCCGTAAAGAAATATGTCTTCTTGTCGCGGTTTTCTCTATTCAGCCAGAAAAGAAGAACAATAATCAGAGTCGATGAGAAACCTATAAGTGTGGGGCGTTGTGGGTATAAGAATCCAGTAACGGGATTATCTACCCAATTTCTGTCAAACCCATCGAATGCATAACTCCGAGGTAAATTTGTCAGGATAGAGGGCCCCTCGTTGGGTAGGTCTTCGATGAAAAACCGATAGAGAGCCCCTGTTCCTCCCGCTGTAAGAAAGACTCCTACAGATATTCCGGCCGCTGCCCTATTAGAGCAAAGCCTTTCACACACTATGAACATCACTGCGGGGAAAGCTATGGCTAAAACAGCAGTCGATACCTCTAAAGACCCCAATAAGCCAGAGCCCAAGGGAATAAACATTGCTGAGAACCAATCTACGCCGAAGTGGTACGCGAAAGTTTCTCCAGAAGCCGTCGGAAGACCAAGTGAGAAATTGTCAGCGTAAGCAAATGACGCGACGTAGGCTAAATGGGCCGACCAGTCGCCATATACAGAGAGATGCCCAGCTGTTATGCCTCCATCCTCTGATGCTTGAAATGCATTTTGTAGAATGCGAATTGTCACAACTGAGCTAAGCAGCAAAATAGCAATAAGAGGCCTAGGACTGTCTTTGTCTTTCCAAGAGTAAGAAGTTCTGGTTCGAAAGCTCTTTGCTTCTAGCTTTATCGCTCTTCTATTGCGATAGATGATCGGAGACACCATCACAAAACCCAATGCGATGGTCATAAGGACCATAATGCCATTTACTCCTAAAAGCGATGCTGCGACAAAGCCCAAAAGTGAAACTACTATCGATCCGATTACGACTCCGAAGCACACTCTTTCTTCGAGTCGTAAAGAAATATTTGTGGCGAAGGTAAGGGAAAACCCTATCGATATCAAAGCCAAAATAAATAGAACAACGAGAAGATTCACAGTCCCACCCTGATTACCATAGTTCTATGCTAGCCAGCGGGGCTCATTGAGGTAGAAACCGGCCACATACGGGCCATGGGTACCAGCCATTCAAGTGATAGAGATACCTGGCTCTGGCATCCTGCTCTTCGGGGGGAGCTTCGGAGGGATCCCCCTCTCCTCCGACTCCTACCCATGTAATGAGATCAAATTGATAAGCCCCGTAATAACCATTTCCGGTGGAAATATCGTATTGTTCTGTCGATTCACAGAATCGGAGTTTTCTCCATTGTTCAGCGGTAGGTTCCACCCGTCCTCTTTCCGCCTTCAGTAGGTCTGCCGATGCGTGAATCTGAGCAATTTCGACGACATGCTCAGCCCTCAGGATTTTTTCTTCAGCCTGGGTTCGCCTCCCCTTCTCATCAAGAATACCAGCCAAAAGGTCATCTATTTGATCGGCGATATCGAGCATGGAGGCTGAAGCAGCTTCTCTCATCTCTGCATAATCTTGCGATTGCTTCTCAACGGCTTCGGTAGCTTCTAAAAGAATCGCCCGACGAAATATAAGATCCCCAACGTTTTCAGAATTAAGTAAATAAGCTGCGCTGCTCATGGAGTCTCCTCCCATAAACGCTTCGATAGCGAGCTCTTTTGTCAGGTCTTCGGCCTCTTTCATTTCTAGAAGAAATGAAATCTCAAGAGCTTCTTCTTTGTCTTCTGCTCGAAGAAGCTCACTTAGCTCCCGTTCTTTTTCGTCTATCTTTCTCTCCAGTAATTCAAACTCTGCTTCTGCCCCTGCCAATTGCAATAATGCTTTTTCCAAGTCATCCCACGGCGGTGTATCGGATAGCGTAAGGGCTCCTGAAGAGGACTGTAAAAGCAATAGAGGTAACAGAATTAGCGACACTATTACAAACTGCACCTTACGAATTGTCATGCGCTGATGTGAGATCTGAGCCTGTTTACCCATTGTTCCGTGGTAGCCGAAAAGTTAGTTGTTTCGCAAATATAGATTCTCTCTATCTTTAGGCATCTGACCGCACCTGACGCTAGCGTTTTATTTGTGCCAGAAGGACACACAATTCATCGTTTAGCTGAAGATCTTGAATTAGATCTCTGCGGAGACCCAGTCGTCGCTATATCTCCTCAAGGTAGGTTCTCTGACGGGGCTGCAATTATTGATGAATCTACCTTGCTTAGAAGCGAGGCATGGGGAAAACATCTGTTTTGCTGGTGGGAGAATGGAAGCATTCTTCATGTTCATCTGGGGCTCATTGGGAAGTTTCGGAGGTTTGATGTTAGTCAAGAGGCATCAGAAACAGTTAGGTTACGACTTGAATCCGATTCGGTAGCTTGGCAACTAACTGGGCCTCAAACATGTGCTGTCATCACTGAGGAAGAATGGGAATATCAGATATCCAGACTGGGTCCAGATCCATTACGACTAGGAAAACGAGGAAAAAAACAATTCGCTGAGAGGATTCTTAAAACATCACTACCGTTAGGGTCTGCTTTACTCAAACAGGACTTCATCGCCGGAATAGGGAACGTATACCGTTCAGAAATACTTTTCTTAAATGGAATACACCCCGAAACTTTAGGAAAAGAACTTTCAGAGACAGAAGCTGAAGAAATCTGGGATACTGCTGTTGTGCTTCTTCGAAAAGGTAAAAGTTGGGACAAGATCGTGACCATCACATCCGATGATCACGGTCGTCGCGTCACAAAGACAATACCGAGAGAGAATGCCCTCTACACATACAAAAGAGATGGATTACCTTGTAGGCGATGCGACACAAGTATCGTACAAAGTACATTGGCGGGAAGATCAATTTGGTTTTGCCCCTTTTGCCAGGAAGGACTTAATGGCTGAGTACGAGGCAATCCTATTGCTTTCATTTGGAGGACCAGAATCGAAAGAGGATGTTATTCCTTTTCTAAAAAATGTTACTTCTGGGAAAGCAGTACCTCTTGAACGCTTACAAGAGGTTGAAGCACAATATGCTCTTTTCGATGGAATAAGCCCGATAAATCAGCAGAACCGGGATCTAATTACTGCTCTTGCGGAAGAGTTAAGTCGCTATAATTCAGAGCTTCCCATCTATTTTGGAAACCGTAACTGGGAACCTTTCCTTCCGGACGCAGTCGAACAAATTGTAAATGATGGCCACCGGAAAGTTCTAACTTTTGTTACAAGCGCCTTTGGCTCTTATTCAGGTTGCCGCCAGTACCAAGAAGATATCAATAACGCTGTCGAAAACATCCAAGTTGATGATCTCACGATCGACAAAATCAGATTGTTCTGGAACCACCCGAAATATCTATCAGCAGTTGAAAGCCTGATAAAGGAAACCATGCTCGAAATTTCAGATGAGAGGCGAGCTACTACAAAACTTCTCTTCTCTGCCCATTCCATACCTGAAGCGTGGTCAGAAACAAGCCCATATACCTCCCAATTAATGGCCATATCCAACGAGATGAGCAATAGGGTCGGTCCTGATCTTAAATGGGACCTTGTGTTCCAGAGCAGAAGCGGCCCTCCGACAGTTCCATGGCTCGAACCTGACATAGTCGATTACCTCGATCAAATCGATAAGGAGAACATCGATACTGTGGTTGTCGTCCCAATAGGGTTTCTTTCCGACCATATGGAAGTAAAGTTTGACCTCGATACACAGGCGGCCAATCACGCGAAAGAAATGGGAATAACCATGCTCAGGGTTCCGACAGTTGGGGTGCACAAAACATTTGTCTCGATGATCCGAGAACTCATCGAAGAAGCTTTTGACGGAAAGCAGCCAATTGCTGAGATTGGGACACCTTGGATTTGCACGCCAGAGTGCTGCGCTATTAGAAGGCGCCCAGAGTCTCATAGCTCAGAGCGGGAGTAAAATTGGAGAAAAAGCTTGCTGACTTAGCTGTTGTTATTCCGGTTTACAACGAAGAAAAGAACATTGAGGACTGCATTGAATCTTGGATGCGGGCCCTTACCGATCTCGGAGTCAATTATCGATTAATCGTCCTCAATGATGGGTCTCGAGATGCGACTAAACATGTGCTTGATAAATTCTCTCACATGAAGTCGTTGTACATAGTTGACAAAGACAATGAGGGGCATGGCCCGACAATACTTCGCGGGTATCATCAGGCATCTGAAGAGGCTGAATGGGTTTTTCAAGTAGACAGCGACAATGAATTACCTGCGGGAACTTTTCACACTTTCTGGAATGCCCGACATGAGAAGAGTGCGGTGCTTGGTTTCAGGGTTGGACGCGAACAATCTTTCGTTCGACGCAGTATTAGCCGGATAGCGAGGATCTGTACAAGACTGTTCTATAGCTGTCGGCTTAAGGACGTAAATATCCCGTATAGGCTGATACGCTCGGATGTTCTCGGTCCGATTATAGCGCTCATTCCCGATGATACTTTTGCCCCTAATGTTGCTATTAGCGGAGCTCTTGCAAAAACTGGAGCTGCTATCGGCGAGCTACCTGTCCCGTTTGAACCTCGGACTCATGGCGTTGCGTCGCTCAATGACTTTTCAGCATTTACAAACGCCGTCAGGTCCTTTTTTCAACTGGTCCGTATCTGTCGGTCTTTCGCATGACGCCCCCACGAATAGTAATCATTGGCGGCGGCCCAACTGGTTTGGGTGCCGCACACAGGCTTCACGAACTTGAACATGAGAGTTGGGTCCTTCTAGAAAGAGCTGAACAGTTTGGAGGGTTAGCATCAACTGCAATAGACGATCAGGGCTTTCTCTGGGATTTGGGGGGCCACGTTCTCTTCTCCCATTACGAATATTTTGATCATCTGCTAGATGACCTCATTGGGGATGATTGGGTGTCCCATATACGTGAAGCATGGATTTGGACGCATGATAGATGGGTGCCATATCCGTTTCAAAATAATCTCTGGCGGCTGCCCGAAGCAGATAGGAAAAAATGTATCGATGGGATTATCGAGCTACAAAAAAGACCACCTGAGAAGAAAATAGAAACATTCGACGACTGGATTAGCTGCTCACTAGGTGAAGGAATAGCTGATGTATTTATGCGTCCTTACAACTTTAAAGTATGGGCTTTCCCCCCTGACGAATTATCGGCGGGGTGGGTTGGCGACCGCGTCGCAACAAGCAACCTTGAGAAATTAATCCAGAACATAGAAACACAAACTGATGACGTGGGCTGGGGCCCGAATTCCACTTTTCGATTTCCTGCTTCCGGCGGAACAGGGAGAATATGGTCTGCCCTTGCTGAAAGATTGCCGGATAACAATCTTAAAACCTCAACAACCGTGAAATCGATAAACCCAAAGGAGAAAACAGTTTTATGTGACAGTGGTGAGAGATACGACTATGACACGCTTATCTCAACGGTCCCAATGAACGAGCTTCTTATGTTATTAACCGATAACACGATGTTTGAAGACAAAAGGAATTCATTTCGGTGGTCTAGCACACACGTAGTAGGAATTGGGCTACAGGGCAATCCACAAGAAGAGCTCCGTCAGAAATGTTGGATGTACTACCCCGAACCAAATGTCCCCTTCTATAGGGTTACTGTCTTTTCAAACTATGCACCGGCAAATGTTCCATCTCCAGGAGAACAATGGTCATTACTCTGTGAGATATCAGAATCAGAAATGAAACCAGTGAATCATTCAACGGTCATAAATGACACTATTCAAGGCCTGCAAAGGGTCGGCCTTATTGATAGTCCCGACCAAATTATAAGCCGGTGGAACACTTTCCTCCCCTATGGATACCCAACCCCATTTCTTGGACGCGATGAGCTCATCGAAAGCATCGAACCTCTGTTGCGCTCCATGAACATCTACTCGCGTGGACGTTTTGGGGGATGGAAATATGAAGTATCAAATCAGGATCACTCACTCATGCAGGGTGTAGAAGCTATCGACCAAATTCTTCTCAATAAAAACGAAATTACATATTTCTCACCAGAAACGGTTAATGGTCGTTAAATTGAACTGTTTAAAGTCTAAACAGGTCAAATTCCATCTCTGAAAACTCAGCTTCTGAGGGATTGACACATAATCATCTGGAAGATCGATTATTTTCATAGTAGGTGCGCACTGTAATTCTTGCACCTCGCTTTATTCTCGACTCATTTAGGACATCAAAGAAAGGGACATAATGGCCCGCCAAGAACAGCTACCGTTACAACCATTTGCTAGAGAAATACGCGAAGTCCCTGTAGCGGCAGAAATGTCAGAATCGTTTCTTGCTTACTCCCTATCGGTAATTACCGCCAGAGCAATTCCAGATATTCGAGATGGGTTGAAACCAGTCCAAAGACGAATCCTTTATTCGATGCTAGGAATGGGGCTGAGACCAACTAATCCTCATAGAAAATGCGCCCGAGTGGTGGGTGACACGATGGGGAAATACCACCCGCATGGGGATATGGCAATCTACGAAGCTCTTGTCCGCATGGGACAAGAGTTCTCCCGCATGGTGACGCTTGTAGATCCCCATGGAAATTTTGGATCGCTTGATGATCCGCCTGCTGCTGCGAGGTATACCGAATGCCGACTGACCGATGCCGCCATGGAGATGGTTAGAGAGATCGAAGAGGACACTGTCGATTTTCGGCCAACCTATGATGGAGAAAGCACTGAACCTATCTGCCTACCTGGCTTGATGCCGAATTTGCTGGTGAATGGAACCACAGGCATAGCTGTTGGGATGGCAACAAATATGCCGACACATAATTTGCGAGAAGTATATGCCGCTATCGAACTTGTTATGAAAAAACGTCGACCAAAGCCAACAATCAAGGAGCTTCAAGCGCTACTTCCTGGACCTGATTTTCCTTCAGGGGGAATCATCATCGATGACGACCTCCAAGAGGCATACAAAACAGGTAGAGGGAGTTTCCGAATCAGAGCAAAATTTGAATTCGAAAAGATCACAAGATCCCGGCAGGGAATTGTCGTCACTGAACTCCCATATATGGTAGGTCCGGAGAAAGCAGTTAAGCGTATCAATGAGCTTGTAGTTTCAGAGAAGCTTGAAGGAATTGTAGATGCCAAGAATCTGTCTGATAGAAAATCTGGGTTACGCATACTCATAACGCTCAAGCCGAATGTGAACCCTGAGGCCGTCCTCGGAGAACTATTCAAACAAACTCCACTTGAAGAATCTTTTGGTATAAACAACGTTGTTCTGGTTAATGGAGTCCCCGAGACACTGGGCATCTACGACCTGTGTAAACACTACATTGACCACAGACTTGACGTCATTATCCGACGAACACAATTCCGCCTTGATCGAGCTCAAGAACGGCTTCATATTGTCAAGGGCCTAATTGTCGCCCTTGAGAACATTGATCGTGTCGTAGCTATTATCCGCGGCTCGGAAGATGCCGATGAAGCAAAAGCAGCGTTACGAAAAGAGCTCAAACTCTCTGAAATTCAAGCTACCCATATTCTTGACATGCAATTACGCCGATTAACGGCATTAGAAATGCAGAAAATCCTCGATGAACAAGATGAACTTAAAGGACGTATTACTGAGTACAAGAAGATTCTTGGATCTGAACAGCGTCAACGAACAACAGTCTTGAAAGAACTTAAAGAAATTGTTGATATTTATGGTGTCGATAGAAGAACTGAAATTATCCCACTAGCAAATATCCCTACATATGATGATGTCCCTCTAGTAGATGAGAAAGAAATCCCTGATGAGGCGTGCATCGTGACACTATCAACTTCTGGAAAAATTGGCAGAACCCCTATCGAGGGAAGTAGTCGAACAACGCCAGGCCAGCATGATGTACTAGTGTCTTCAACGCTGAGCAGCACCCACAGTCCTGTGTTCGCTGTAACCACCGAAGGCCGTGCCCTTACTCTTCGAGCAATGGAACTCGGTGAAGTCAAAGGAAGAAGTCGAGGCGTTTCAGCAACCAAAGTGTTCGGAACCGGCAAGGGCGAACTCATCCTTACTGCTATCTCTCCGGGAGAAGAAAACTTGGTCCTGGTCACAACCAACGGTGTAGTTAAGCGAATCTCCCCAGATGAACTATCGGGGACTTCTAATGGAAAGCCTGTGATCAAACTTAAACCAAACGATAAGCTCGCAGCTGCCTTTTCCTGCCCAGATGGAGTCGACATCATCATCGTTGCTTCAGATGCACAAACGCTTCGAACACCTGTAGACAACATTAGCGTCCAAGGAAGAAACGCCGCAGGAGTTATTGGCATGAAGCTACGAGACGGGGTGAAGGTTATCGGAGCTGGTGCCGCCTTAGGAGATGGAGCTGTAATAACGGTAACCGACACTGGAAGTGCGAAAGCAACACCGTTCGAAGAACTCTCCACCAAAGGACGAGGAGGAACAGGGATACGCATAACGAAATTCACTAAAGAAAAGTCAATTTCATTTGCAAGAATCGTTGGGCCAGATGTTGTGCTAGCTGTAATGGCCACAGATGAAGACCACAAGAAAGCTGATCCTGTTCCAGTTGACCTTCCCCTAGAACCCACCAAACGTGACCTAGTTAGCTCAAAGACAAGCCGAAAAATACTTGATGTCGGGCCAGCTCGATGGTGACGGCCGCAATTAGATTTCCACAATCTCCCAAAGGATTCAAACACCTATGACCGCAGCGACCAAAACAAACAAAAACAAAGTGAAATACGACGCTGATGCCATTCAAACTCTCGAAGGGTTAGAGGCTGTGAGGAAAAGGCCAGGAATGTACATTGGCGGGACCGGAAGCGATGGACTCATGCATCTGCTTTGGGAACTTATAGATAACGCAGTAGACGAAGCCGCTGCTGGACACTGCGAAAAAATAGACGTATTCCTCCATCGTGATGGGTCGATGGAAGTTCAAGACAATGGAAGAGGCATCCCTGTTGGAAAGCACAAAAAACGGAATGTCTCAGCACTTGAAGTCGTCCTAACAGAACTTCATGCTGGCGGAAAATTTGGAGGAGGGGCTTACTCAGCTTCAGGAGGCCTGCATGGTGTTGGGGCATCTGTCGTAAATGCTCTCTCTTCAAAATTGGTTGCTGAAGTCGACCGCTCGGGTAGTACTCATCGGTTGTGTTTCCAAGATCGAGTTGCCGGACAATATAACTCAAATGGAAAATTCCGTGCTAGCCACACACTAGCTAAACCTAAGAAAACAAAGAAAACAGGTTCCCGTATCCGCTTCTGGCCCGATTTAGAAATCTTCGATACTGAAGCAAGAATAGATTTTGACCTAGTTTGCGAGCGGGTAGCCAGAACATGCTTTATAGTGCCGGGCCTAAAAGTACGAGTAGAAGACAAGCGATCTGGCAATAAGAACGAACCATTCGAATACGTCAGTAGAGGTGGACTATCAGACCTTGTAGATTCGTTGAGTCAAAGCCCACCAGTTTCAGACATCATTAAAATCAGTGGAATTGATAACTTCGAGGAAAAAGTCCCGGTTGATGGAAAGATGACCATAGTAGAGAGAGAGTGCACCGTCGAAGTAGCTTTCCGTTGGGTTGAAGGATATGAAAGCAAAATTGTCTCTTTCGTCAATACCATCCCCACTTCAGAGGGTGGAACGCATCTCGCCGGACTGGAAAGAGCAATGACTCGAGCTGTAAACGATGTCTTACTAGCCGGCTCAAAGAAATTAGCTAAGTTGGCAAAGGCGGGAAATGACCGAGCTTCTAAGGATGATGTGCAAGAGGGTCTGATAGCTGGACTTAAAGTAACATTCCCTGAACCACAATTCCGAGGGCAAACTAAACAGGAACTCGGAACTCCTGCTATCCAGGGGATCGTATATGAAATTGTTAAACAAAGCTTGTCTGACTGGTTCGACGGTAGTGGCAAAAAAACCCATATAAACGCTGTACGTGAGAAAATTTCAAATGCCGTTATAAATCGGGTTGCATCAAAAGAAGTTTTGGACGCAAAACGAAAAGCAGCGAGCTTGGGTAGTACTGGCATGCCCGACAAACTCGCTGATTGTCGATCTCACGGTGAAGACAGCGAATTGCTTATTGTAGAGGGAGACTCAGCCGCAGGCCCCGCAAAGGCAGGAAGAGACGCCGAGTATATGGCTATTCTTCCCCTCAGAGGAAAGGTAGTGAATGCGGGAAAAGCCACTATGAAGCAAGTAATAGACAACGCTGAAGCCCAAGCATTAATTACAGCTATCGGAGCGGGAAGTGGAAAAGATTTCAAGATAGAAGAAGCCCGATACGGAAGGATCATCATTCTATGCGACGCAGATGTTGACGGAAGTCACATTCGTTGCCTCCTCCTAACTCTGATATTCCACTACATGAGACCCTTATTAGAACAAGGACGAGTCTTTGCGGCGCTCCCCCCTTTGTATTCATCGAAATGGCGCGGCGAGACCTACTACGCGTTTAGTGATACAGAGAGAGACGCCATAGCCAAAAAGAAAAAAGTTCCTCTTGATAAGTGGGTTAGATTCAAAGGGCTCGGAGAAATGGACGTCGACGAACTAGCGGAAACGACACTCAACCCAGAAACACGAATTCTAAAGTGCCTTACTATGGACGACGCTAAGCAAGCTAAGCTAGCAACGACAATGTTCGATACTTTAATGGGCTCAGATGTTTCAAAAAGAAGGGCTTTCGTCCTGAAAGAGAGCGCTCTTTTCGATAGAGATGCTCTAGATGTCTAAAAACCTGTAATTCTTTAATACCCAGGCTTCCATACCATTAGAACAAGCATGACGGCCAGAGAGATATGCAAGGTCGCCGATAGCAGGGCTCGCTTACCAGTTACATCGGGCAATGAAATAAACGACGGAGGAAATGCCAACGCTGCAGAGGCTACAGCCAAAAGCCATAAGCCGCCCCCAATAGCAAGCCACGTCTGACCAAAATCGTAAACATCATCCGATAGGCCAACAAGAGCCCCACCAAAAACTCCTCCAAGAAGTAACGCAGGTGACATCACCGTTGCCAGAAGAGAAGACGTTGAACTGGGGCTTAGCTTTGACTCCTTCTGCTCTCGCGAAAGAATAGCCGGCGCAAGAAACGCTGCCCCAGTTCCAACAATTACTGAAAGAAGATGAAGAAGAAGCACAATGTTGTATCCATTGTCATTCACAGCCGCTATAGCCATAGAACCTCGCTCACTAATATCTTCCCCATAACGATAATGACTCATAACGACATACCATCGAACATGAACAGAAATAAACGAAAACACCAGTAGGTAAGTAATTGAAAATCATTCATCACAGAACATGTCACAGCGAACTGATAGACAAGAGATATGGAAGAAACAGAACTTCGGGATACTGAACTACAAAAGGTCCCCCAATTACCGGCGATGGAGCACGTCTCAGCTTTTTCTCCTTCAAGTTCAGCCACTTTCGAACAATGCCCAAAACAATGGTACTTCAAATACATAGCCAAACTCCCCGACCCCAAAGGAGAGGATGCTGTTTTAGGAACCTTTACCCATAGCGTCCTAGAGCTACTTCTTCAAGAACCAGCAAACAATCGAACAAAGGACAAAGCGAGAGAAATTGCCCGAGAAATCTGGCCAGAGGTTGAAGATGACCCTGATTTTCTGGCCTTAGGCCTCAGCGACATTGAAGCTCTCTCGTTCCGTAAACGAAGCTGGATAGCCATTGAGGGACTATGGGAGCTAGAACAGCCACAAGAGGTTGTAGTCGATTCGACTGAACTCGAAGTTAAAGTCAAAATCAATAACATTCCTTTCCGTGGCTTCATCGACAGAGTAGAGAAAGAAGACGATGGGCTAGTGATCACTGACTATAAGTCTGGGAAGGCTCCAAGCAGAAGATTTGAAGACGATAAACTCCAACAAGTTCTTCTATATGCTGCGGCGTTGGAACAACTTGGTGGATTCCGACCTATACGAGCAAGATTACTGTTTCTAAATAACCGTAACGCAAGCAACTCTAAGAACCGAAGAATCGTCGAAGTAGAGGTAACTGAAAAGAACTTGACGAAAGCCGCAGAAAAGTTTGAGCACAATTGGGTGGAACTCAATGCTGCGTGCGCTTCAGAGACCTTCCACGCTAAACCTCAAATATTGTGCAAGTGGTGTTCATTTCTCCAGAGCTGCTCTCAAGGACAGAAATGGGTGTCGGCTTCGAGATAGGGATTAGTTTTACAGTGTTGCGTCTTGAAAGAGCCAAGCTACAAGGTGCATTATCTTATAATGCCTGAACTTCCCGAAGTTGAATCGATTCGCCGGCAACTTGAACCTTTGCTTTTAGGCCATCATGTTACTGAATCTGATAGCCATCCATCTGATAAGTTCACCCCAGCTCGAGAGATAGTGGGTTTGGGTTTTGAAGCCGTCCTAAGACGTGGCAAGTATCTTCTATTTAGTCTCGATAATGGAACCGAAATGGTTATTCATCTAGGTATGACAGGTCAGTTGATACCCGTGAATGACCTTTCAGATCCGTATTTGAGAGCTTGGTGGAAGCTTGATAATAATGTAACTCTTGGCTATCGAGATATCCGCCGATTTGGGCGGATACGAATCTGCTTACCAGGTGATTACGAGGGGACTCTGAAAAAGCTCGGCCCCGAACCGTTGTCTGACGATTTCACTATTGACTCGTTTTACACATCGATAAAGAGGAGCAGCAGGAAGATAAAAACGCAACTACTAAGTCAGCTACCCGTAGCCGGCGTAGGGAACATTTATGCTGACGAAGCTTGCTTCCATGCTGGCATATACCCTGGCCTTAGGAAATTAACTCGAGCAAAAACGGCTGACCTTCATCACAGTATTCGTCAAGTTCTATATAGTGCCGTCGAGAATGGCGGAACGACATTGCGAGATTATGTGAATGTTGAAGGAAAGCAAGGAAGAAATCAGCAGTACCTAGTGTGCTATGGGCGCGATGGATTACCGTGCGTCAATTGTGGAGAGTTGCTTCGGCGGACGGTGATCGATGGACGGGGAACTACATTTTGTCCGACATGTCAACGCAGGTAAGTCTTTATAGCGTCGCAAGCCTGTCATACATCAGTCTAAAGAAACCAACATCATCAACTTCTGAAACCCAGTGACAGTTCGGGTCTTTCCGTCGTGCTCCCCAATAGTCAACAACTGTCATTCCCATTGTTAATCTGCTTCTTGTTTCTATTTCTACGTAGACGTCTTTACCGGTATAAAGCTCTGGTTCAATGAGATAAGCGATTGTAGCGGGGTCATGCACTGGGCTTCCTGCCATTCCGTATCGTGCTAAATCAAATCTGTTGTAGAAGTTGAGCATTTGAGCAGATTTAATCCCTACTTCAGTATCCAATTCCGAAAGAGTGTTAATCCATTCTTTCGTCATTAGAGCTTTGTGGGTGACATCTAATGGCATCGCGACGATTGGAATTCCTGACCGGTAAACAACATCTGCTGCATGGGGGTCGACAAAAATGTTAAATTCTGCGGCTGGGGTAACATTACCTCCGACAAAATACCCTCCACCCATGGTGACTATCGTTTCAATCTTTGATGCAATAGCTGGCTCCCTCACTAATGCCATCCCTATATTTGTTAAAGGTCCAACTGGGCAGATGGTAATTGACTGATCTTCAGCATCAAGCAAAGTCTCTACGAGCCAATCAACTGCATGTTGTGGCTGTAACTGCATATTGGGCTCTTGCCAATCTGGGCCATCTAAACCAGTTTCTCCATGCACCTCTTCAGCAGTGACTAACTTTCGAACCATAGGCCTGTCACACCCTGAGAAGACCTTAATGTCCTCTCTTCCGGCGAGTTCGCATATCCGAAGAGCATTTACCTCTGTGAGATGTAACGGGGCATTGCCTGCAACGCACGTTATTCCAATAACTTCAAGCTCAGGAGACGCAAGTGCAAGAAGGATCGCTATTGCATCATCATGGCCTGGATCCGTATCAATAATTATCTTCTTTTGTTCCACGTCTGCAACATAGTCCAGTTCGGTGCATAATGTGAACGTATGACTACAGACTTTCTAGAACTACAAAAAAAGAATAAGAGAACCACACGCTGGCTTCTGCTGGCAAGCTTCCTTCTAGTTTTCATCGTTTCGTTCGTAGCGGGACTCGCGTTAACAGGCTTTCTAGGCTTTGGAATTTTCGCTCTTTTGCTTTCGGGGACTCTTACTTTTTTCCAATATCGAAAATCGTCGAGCCTAGCGTTACGGGCAACGGGCGCTATCCCTGCTGATCCTGATGAGTACGCCCAGTTGCACAATCTCGTTGAAGAAATGGCCCTTGCATCCGGCCTCCCTAAGCCCGACGTCTATATTGTTATAGATCCAGCACCCAATGCTTTCGCTACCGGACGCGATCCGGAGAATGCAGCTGTTGCAGCCACCACTGGGCTTTTGGAAAAACTAGATAGAAATGAACTGCAAGGCGTTATTGCTCATGAAATGGCACATATCAGAAACTATGACATTCGTGTCATGACTGTTGCAGCAGCAACGGCTGGAGCTGTAGCGATAATGGCTGACCTATTTTGGCGAATAGCATTCTTTGGAGGACTAGGGGGAAATAGAAACCGGAGTAGCAACAATCGAGGAGGTGGACCTCAAGCAATCATTGTTGTCGTCGCTTTTATATTCGTCACGGTGCTAGCTCCACTTGCCGCAGCTCTTCTCAAAGCAGCTGTGAGTCGAAGCAGGGAGGAGCTCGCTGACGCAACAGCAGTAGAGTTAACACGAAACCCTTCTGGAATACGAATGGCTTTAGAGAAACTCGACCATGATGTAACTGTGGTGCGAAAAACCTCGCATGCGACCAGCCATTTGTGGATTGAATCTCCAGACGACCACGTGAAAGGGCATCGAGGGAAAAGAATGAACGATATGTTCAATACCCATCCTCCCCTTTCAGAGCGAATTAACCTTCTTCGAAAAATGGAGGGGCTACCTCCGTACCTCAGTAGTCAAGAAAGTGGCCGCGACTCTCAGGACCCTGTGCCTCCTCCCCGTCGGAGGATGCGTTAATCATGGGCCTCCTAGATGATCAGGTCGCAATAATTTCTGGTATTGGCCCAGGTATGGGGCGAGATGCCGCTTTAGCTTGCAGTAAAGAAGGAGCTAAAGTCGTTCTTGCCGCACGAACCCCCGGAAAAGTTGAATCGGTCGCTGATGAAGTAGCACAAATAGGAGGGACTGCTCTAGCTATCCCAACTGATGTTACAGACTTGGCCCAAATAGATCATCTGGTTTCTTCAACTGTTTCTGAGTTCGGTCAAATCGATATTCTTGTAAATAACGCATTCGTCCAGCCACCGTTTGAGACTCTTGAGAAGATGGAACTCGAATCTTGGTATGCAAGTTTCGAAGTTAACTGCACGTCGGCGCTTAAGATGAGCCGAGCTGTGCTGCCTACTATGCGGAAACAAAATCGAGGTTCAATAATTAACGTCTCAACCATGTCGATCCGTAATAATAAACCTATGTTTGGCGCCTATGCAGCAGCAAAATCAGCCATGACGTCAATGACGAGAACCATGTCGAAAGAAGTAGGCCCTGATGGGATTCGGGTAAATGCCATCTGCCCTGGATTTATTTTTGGTGAATCGGTGAAGTGGTATCTGGAAAGTCTCGCGAAGCAAAATGGGACAACATATCAGGATGAGTACGACAAGGTTGCCAATGAGATTGCGTTACGTTTCATCCCAGACTCTGAACAAATTTGCGGTTCAATTATCTTTTTTGCCTCAGAACTTTCTGCCGCTTGTACAGGAACCAGCCTAGATGTCAATGGCGGCCACTACACAACCTTCTGATTCTAAGCTAGCGGCCTAAGATAAGAGGAAAAAGTGGGTGATCGAAAGGATCTCCTACTCGCATTACTCCCTCTAATTCCGGAAAAGGTGGCGAAGTTGGTCCGGGCCTTTTTGCGTAAACAGCGTCATCCCCTAACCACCTTGCTGAAAAAGCTCTCCTTCGTGTAGCACTGCCTCCCGCAGCATGGAGAGTGCGCATATGAAATAAAAGAACATCTCCTGGATTCATCTCCCATGATCTGATGTTCGAAGCTTCTTTCTCTTCGTTAATGTTCGGCACATCTTCAAATCCGTCGTATCCATAGGGGGAATGATCGACAAAACGACGGGGAGCATACATTGGACCATTATGGGAACCAGATAAGAACCTCATCGCTGATTCTTCAGGAATATAGTCAAGAGGGACCCATGTAGAGACTAGCTGGTTTCCATCTACACAGTAATAGGGCTGGTCATGGTGCCAGGGGGTCTTCTCACTGGTGTGCGCTTCTTTTACAAGTACGTGCTCATGGAAGAGACGAATCTGAGTAGATTGAGTGACCTTACGAGCCATAGTTGCAAGAGGAGATTCAAAGAGGACTTCCTCATACTCGCTAAACCGCTGCCAGTTACAGTAGTCGTCCCAGAACTCTCCTTGATCATCGGGTTTCGTGTAATCGCACGACCACGGGCCTCTATCTGATTTATTTCGCTCTATTCCTTTAGCGAGAAGATCCAACCATCGTCTATCGAGGGCATTTTTGACTAGGAGAACCCCTTCTAATTGAAATTGGGAAATTTGATTTTCCGTAAGCATACCTACATCTTAGATTTTCGCTTCGGCCACTTACCCTATCACTCTGAATTCGTAGCAAATGGAAGTCCAGCTAAATGAGCATGGTCGTTATATCGAATGAGCGTCCACCGCCCTCGTTTATCACTCTGGTCATCAACAGCAAACTCAGTTAGCGAAGTGTTAAGCGTCCACAGATCAAATTGCCCTCTCCGCGGGAGATCGAGCAGCTGACGAATTGCCACATCAATTACTCCTCCATGGCAGACTATGATTACGCTTTCGCCAACATGCCGACTAATAACTGCCTCTAACGCTTCAGAGACGCGGAAATGGAACCCAGACAGGCTTTCAGCTCCTGTAGCAAATGGTGTGTGTGGACGCCCATAGTAGTCATTCTTTCCAAACAATTCTTCAAGTTCGGCGTAGGGCTTCCCGTCTGCTTCTCCCGGACGATGTTCGACAAGTTCTTTCTCGGTTAGTAACTGTTCAACATTGAGAGATGGTTGAATAATCTCCGCTGTCTCAATGGCTCTCGGCATAGTGCTTGCGTACAAGCGGTCAACCTTAATGGATTCTTTCTCAAGTCGATCGCGAAGCGCACATGCTTGAGCTCTTCCAAGGTCACTTAATCCTGTGCAGCTCTTCTCTCCGCCGAGAATTCTTTCTACAGTTACGTTTGATTCGCCATGACGAATAAGAATGAGGCGTGTTTTATCTTCATGGGCCATCTCCCCATGTAAGCCTCTAGTCCGCCATTTGTACAACCTGTGGAATGAGGTTCATCTATCGGTCAGCGAAGAACTCTGCTGGAATCGTCCCTGAGGAAGTTTGAGTAAGAATCTCAAAACCGTCATCAGTAACGACCAATGTATGCTCAAATTGGGCTGACCTTCGTCCGTCAGTGGTTACCACTGTCCACGTATCATCCCACATGTGTAAAGCATGCCCTCCCAGATTTAACATCGGTTCAATAGTGAAACTCATTCCAGTAAGAAGTTCAGTTGTTGCTCGACGATCAAAATAATGTGGAATCGCAAGTGAACTATGGAATTCCGGACCTACACCGTGCCCGATGAATTCTCGTACGACGCTCAGCTGATTTGAATGAGCATATTTCTCGATGGCTTGACCTATGTCACAGACTTGAGAACCATTTCGGACTGTCTCCATCCCCTTGTACAGGGCTTCTCTTGTCGTATCCACCAAATTACGACTGTAATCATCTACTTCACCTACCAGAAAAGTAACTGAGGTATCTCCATGAACTCCTTCGTAATACACCGTCACATCGATGTTGACGATGTCTCCATCTTGCAATTGTCGGCTGTCCGGTATGCCATGGCATACCACCTCATTAACGGATGTGCACACTGATTTAGGAAAGCCGCGGTAGTTCAAAGGACTCGGATATGCTCCCCTTCGAACGATTTCATCATGGGCTATCTGATCAAGTTTGTCGGTTGAGATCCCAGGTGTCACTTCTTCGCCTACATAAAGAAGGACTTCGGCAGCGATCGCTCCTGCCTTTCGCATAGATTCGATCTCATTTTCCGTTCTAACTAATGGCAGAACAGATGGCCCTGGGTCGCCTGTCTGGGCATACGGGGGGCGCTGTATGGCACTTGGAACATCTCGTCGAGGACTTACTAGCCCTTGTCGCACTGGCGGAAGGGAAGCTGGGACTTTCGGAGTCTTTGTCTTACGTTTAGCCATAAGTATAAGGCTACCTTATTTAGCAAATCTATTGAAGAGTGTCAGTTGATGAATCTACTAATACTTTCAACAATGCAGGCAGGTTTTGGACTCCCTTGAACCTCTACTGTGATGATGACGACAACTTGGACTCCATCATCAAGTTCGGTCACTTCACCTACCGTACCTGTTGCCCTAACTAGCGAACCCACAGGAACAGGGCTGGGAAAGCGGACCTTATTGACGCCATAGTTTACGCCCATTGAAATGTTAGTAACTTGAAGCAGTTCAGGTAAGAACTGATTTGTTAATGAAAGAGTTAAGTATCCATGTGCAATGGTTGTACCGAATGGACCGTCTTTCGCTTTATCGGGCTTTGTGTGTATCCATTGATGGTCTCCCGTAGCTTCCGCAAAAAGATCTATACGGTCCTGAGTGATTTCTATCCATTCTGTACAGCCGAGGTCAGTCCCTTCTGCACTGAGAAGGTCTTTCGGGGTGTCGTAAATCATCGTCATAAGAGGGACATTAGCCGAATAGACTCTCAAGAAGGGAATTCTTAACTACTTGATGATGCAGGAGGAAAACTAATGGCCGCAACTGGTGGGACTAGAACGATTGTTACCGCCCTCATTGCTAACTTTACGATCGCAATAGCTAAATTTTTTGGATTCGTGATCACAAGTTCTTCCGCGATGCTTGCCGAGGCAGTTCATAGCCTCGCAGATACTAGTAACCAAGCCCTTCTCCTTTTGGGTAAAAAGCGATCTAAGAAATCACCTTCAGCCGAACGGCCATTCGGATTCGGACGGGAACGATTTTTTTGGGCATTCGTTGTCTCACTTGTTTTGTTTTCGCTGGGCTCAATGTATGCCGTCTATGAAGGTATTGAAAAGATCCGCCACCCTCATGAAATTGAATCTTTGTGGTGGGCATTGGCAATACTTCTGTTCGCAATGGTCATGGAAGCATATGCCTTCCAAACTGCCGTTAAGGAATCCCGTTTTTACAAAGGCGACCATTCCTGGAAAAGCTTTATCAGAAGGTCACGCATACCAGAATTGCCGGTTGTGCTACTTGAAGATTTTGGAGCTCTGATGGGGCTTGTCTTTGCATTTGTGTGTGTTCTTATCGCAGATGTCACCGGAAACGCTGTCTGGGATGGAATCGGTACATTATCAATCGGTATCCTGCTCGGGTTAATTGCGATTATTCTGGCGATCGAGACAAAAAGTCTTTTGATAGGTGAAGGAGCGTTACCTGAACAATCAATGAGGATAGAGAATGCAATCACTAGTTCTCCGGAAGTTTCATCTCTGATCGATATGCGAACTGAGTATTTGGGCCCTGAAACCCTTTTAGTTGCGGCGAAAATTGAATTTAGTGAAAAATCCTCATCCCCAGATATCAGTAACGACGTTGACAATATCGAAAAGCGGATACGTGAGGTCGAACCTCTTGCCAAGATTATTTATCTCGAACCAGGTTCGATAGATGATCAGAATTCCTAACTTTCCATAATCTGTTGGTGATTTCTTTATGTTGGTATGCCTTGACCCCCAATGAGCATCTAGGATCTGTGTCATGTTTAAAGCAATTTATTTAACTCGCGATGAAGAGAAGAAGGTTACTGCTGAAATTACCGACCTTGATGAGGCAGATTTACCAGAGCACAATGTTGAGATTGACGTGGAGTACTCAACGATCAACTACAAGGATGGGTTAGCAATTATGGGTAAACCGGGGGTAGTTCGAAGTTACCCTATGATCCCTGGAATTGATTTAGCTGGCACTGTGACCTCCAGTGAAAGCTCTGACTATAACGTCGGTGACCAAATCGTTCTTAATGGTTGGGAAGTCGGTGAGTCACATTGGGGAGGATTAGCGCAAAAATCACGCCTGTCTTCTGATTGGCTGGTGCCGCTGCCTGATGCTTTCACCACCCAGCAAGCTATGGCTATAGGAACCGCTGGCTATACTTCCATGCTTTGTGTCCTTGCCTTAGAGGAACATGGAGTAACTCCAGATAGTGGCCCGATCCTTGTTACTGGAGCTTCGGGAGGAGTTGGCAGTACAGCTGTTGCTATTCTTGCGAAACTGGGTTTTGAAGTTGTTGCCTCAACGGGAAGACCTGAGGAGTCCAGCTACTTAAGTGACATTGGGGCCTCTGAGATTATTGACCGGAACGAATTAGGAGAGGAGAACCCAAGGCCACTCCAGAGTACACGATGGGCTGGCGTCATCGATGCGGTAGGAAGCCACACCTTGGCAAACGCTATCGCACAAACGAACCCACATGGCTGCGTAGCAGCATGTGGGTTAGCTCAAGGCGCAGATCTCAATACGTCGGTGATGCCATTTATACTCCGCGGGGTTACTCTCGTCGGGGTTAACTCTGTTTATGAACCTTACGCTCGAAGAAAATTGGCTTGGGACCGAATGGCTAGTGACCTCGACCCTGAAAAGCTAGAACAGATGACTCAGGTTGTCAGCCTAGAGGAATCAATCAATGTCGCTGAGCAGATTCTTCAGGGTAAAGTTCGGGGAAGAGTGGTCGTTGACGTCAACGCATAATTTCAAAAATTGACGAGTATTTCCATTTTGCCGAGTACTCAGAATCTGCAACACTTGTTTCTAGCGTTGGCTGGGCAAGGAGGTAACTAGTGGAACGCCCACTTGAAGGTTTACGCGTCGTCGACACAACAAATAACCGCGGTGAATTGTGCGGAAGGCTTCTATCTGACCTAGGTGCGGATGTTGTTTTAGTTGAGCCCCCACAGGGGTCAGATTTACGAAGGGTCGCCCCATTCTCGCCTAATGGCGAAAGTTTAGGTTTTCTCTGGCGTAACGCAAACAAGTCCAGTGTTGTTATTGATTACGCAACGGAAGAAGGTTCAGGAGAACTCCTTCAATTACTTGGAGAAGCTGATGTTTGGATTGAAAGCGGGTCAAACCTTGGAGAAATAAAACCTGATTTTGTTCTAGCAAAATTCCCTGGTTTGGTAATCACTTCTATTACGCCTTTTGGGTACTTCGGACCCTACGCTAACCTTCTCGCAAACGATGATGTGCTTGAGGCAATGAGCGGGATGATGTTTAAAGCTGGAATAGCATCTAAATCACCGCTTCTACCCCCGACAACTCTAGCTACAGACGTTGCCTCCATTTCAGCTGCTGTTGCCACGGTTCTTGCGTTCTATCAAAAATCGCGAACTGGTGAAGGCCAGCATATAGATCTTGCCATCATGACTGCCGCTGGTGCTACAACAGATTGGTCATATTCAAATGCTTCTGTCTTGCGTGCTGCAGACCATCCCTATAACGAAGTACGTCAAGGCGGTGGCTTCATGTACCCGATTTTTGAATGCCTTGATGGCTGGGTACGTATGGTCATTTTGAGTCCAAGACAATGGGAGTCGTTATGGGATTGGATGGGACGGCCCGAAGCTTTTGATGACATGGAATTCTGGTCTCAGGTCGGAAATAGGATAATGAACGCAGATGTTCTAAATCCTGCGTATAGCGAATTCTTCGCTGACAAAAAAATGCTTGACATATGCATAGAGGGACAGAATCGCGGGATAGTACTCACCCCCCTTCTAAAAACTAGTGAGGTCCTCCAAGAACCCCATCTAAGGGCGCGGGGCACGTTCAATGAAACTGAGGTAGCTAACGGGGAGAAAGCACTAATTGCTTCAGGGTTTTTTGAACTTGACGGTATCCGGCATGGTTTCACAAAACGAGCACCTGATTTAGATGAACACACCGGATTTACCTTCCAAGGTTCACGCTTGTTGGCTGATAAACCTAGTGGTCAAGCTAAGTACCCTTTGTCGGGTATTCGCGTTCTTGATTTCGGTATTGGCGGTGTTGGCGTAGAAACATCACGTTTACTTGGCGAATATGGGGCGGATGTTATCAAAGTTGAAACAAGAACATACCCAGATTTTATTCGCTTGGTGGCATTAAGTGAGACGTCCCCATCGTTTGTCTCTTCTTCACGAAGTAAACGCAGTTTTGGTTGCAACGTAAAAACTGAAGAAGGGTTAGCGATCGTCCATGAGTTGGTAGCGAAATCTGATGTGCTTGTTGAGAATAGTGCTACCGGGGTGATGGAATCACTGGGTTTGGGTTTCGAGGATCTCAAAGAAATTAATCCAAATATTGTCATGATAAGCAGTCAGTTAGTTGGCTCACGGGGTCCCAATAGCCACTGGACCGGGTATGGGCCTACAACACAAACATATGGGGGGTTGTTGCATCTTTGGGATTATGACGATGATGATGCGCCAGCTACGAATGGTACGATTTTTCCTGATCATGCTGCTGTTCGGTTATGTGCGCTTGCGGGGATCTCTTCTCTTATTGGCCGTGATGCCTCTGGAGATGCTAGTCATACCGAGATCGCTCAAGTTGAAGTGGTTGTGAACATGATCGCAGATAAGCTTTTACAAGAAAGCCTGATACCTGGCTCCACCGGCCCTCAGGGGAACAGGCATGAGCAACGCGTTCCCCGCGGCCCATTCCAATGCCAAGGTGAGGAACAGTGGGTCGTTATTTCCATTGATACAGACCAGCAGTGGATGTCGCTAGTAAATGCAATAGGTGCGCCAGAATGGGCGCAGAGTACAGCGTTCAATACTGTTGAAGGCCGATTAGAAAACAAGGGCCTTATCGAATCACATCTTGCTACTTGGACCAGCGATCAGAACCGTGATGACGTTTTCCACTTGTTGCAAGAGGCTGATGTTCCGTGTGGACCGATGATTATTGGCATGGAGATGCTTGAGGATCCGCATCTTGAAACTCGGGGTTGGACTCTGGAGATTGATCAACCCGGTGTTGGGTATATGAAATTGGAAGGTCCAGCGTGGGTAAGTGAACGCATGGGTGGCCCCATTACTTTCCCTGCTCCAGATTTAGCTGGGGAAACACGGGAAATAGCTGCGGAGGTTCTTGAGATGCCAGATGAAGCAGTAACGGATTTAATAAACCGAGGAATACTAGAAGTCTGAGGTTCAATGAAACAAAATCCTGAAGGTGAAATCCTCACAACAATATCTGGTGAGATCGGCTGGTTAACCATCGCCAACCCACTAAATCGTAATGCGATGAACCTGACTATGTACCAACAAATACCAGCGGCAATCGCGAAAATCGTCAATGCAGGAATCCGAGTAGTGATTGTCCAAGGTCATGGAGACGAAGCTTTCGGCGCGGGATCCGATATTTCTGAATTTACAGAACTACGAACTCAAGAAAACGCAGGTACCTATGACAAAGCGGAGGCTAACGCACACGAAGCTCTTGAAAATACGCCCGTTCCTACTATTGCAATGGTGAAAGGTCCTTGTCGCGGCGGGGGTTTAGCTATAGCCCTTGCATGCGACCTACGGTATGCCAGTGACGGTG
>PBIQ01000024.1 GCA_002720485.1 Acidimicrobiaceae bacterium | reverse complement strand
TTTTTGTGTAAGAGTAGTTTCTTCGGACGGTCGGGATCATGAGAGAAAGCGGAACCCGAGTGCTGGTATTTGCTTATATGGAATGAATTAAGCCATATTTCACCATCGTGGATCCGAGCGTATGCTTCAGCGATTTGCGACTTTGCGTTTCTTAGGGATTTCACTTCACTGCCTTGAAGAACAAGCCCGGCTTCAATTGAATCGATAATTTCAAATTCTCGCCTCGCCTGTCTATTGGTTGCTACTACTTTTTTGCCGTTTGAACCCATAATGATCGAGGCTACAGCTCCATCTAGGATTCGTGGGGCGTCTTCAAAGATTTCCTGAATTGTAGTCAAAGTAGAAAACGGTGATCTTCGCTATTATTAGATCTATGCTTTCAATCACAGCTGCAGTTCGGGACCAAATGATCAACCATGCTCAACGAGGACTTCCAAACGAAGCTTGCGGCCTGTTTGCAGGTGGAAAGGGAACAGAGACCGTAGAAACTTTCTTTCCTATGCAGAATGCAGCAGAATCTCACCTTATTTATCAGCTTGACCCAAAAGAATTTATTGAAGTCGAACAAACAGCGGATCAACTCGGAATACAGATACTTGGAGTCATGCATAGTCATACAGCTTCAGAAGCGTACCCATCAGAAACTGATGTTCGCGACGCCAACCAATTTGACCCATTTGGTATTTGGTATTACCTAATCGTCTCATTGAAGGATAAGGAACCTTCCATTCGAGCTTTCCAGATTCTTGAAACAAATATCAACGAAGTAGAGATTGCCATCAAATAACAAAGCAAGATTTCCCTTGAAAACTAAAGAAGGGGAGTGAACTCCTCACAATAACGTAATACTGAAGTATGGCGCCTTACGCATCGATTGTTGACCTCATAGGAAATACCCCGATAATTGAAGTCTCCGAACTTAGCCCAAATCCAGATGTGAGAATCTATGCAAAGCTCGAAGGTCAAAATCCAGCCGGTTCTGTAAAAGACCGAATAGCAAAAGCAATGATCCTCGCAGCGGAAAAAGAAGGAAAACTTACTACTGGAAGTGTCATACTCGAGCCATCGTCGGGTAACACAGGGATAGCCTTAGCTATGATTTCTTCAATACGGGACTATCACCTAAAGATCGTCCTTCCAGATAATGTCTCAATTGAACGACGGCAATTGTTAGAAGTCTGGGGGGCGGAAATCATTTCCAGCCCCGGCAGTGAAGGGTCAAATGGCGCTGTCCGTCGCGCCCAGCAGCTAGCGAAAGAAAACCCAGACTGGGTTTTTCTCTACCAGTATGGAAATGAAGCGAACCCTGAGATTCATTACACGACTACTGGGCCTGAGATACTTGAAGACGTTCCTGATATCACTCATTTCGTAGCGGGGCTAGGTACATCTGGAACGTTGATGGGAGTTGGCCGTTATTTAAAGGAGCAAAATTCAACTATTCAGATACTAGCCGTGGAGCCTCCATCAGGAGAGAGTGTAGAAGGCTTAAGAAGCTTGGAGGATGGATTTATACCTCCGGTTTTCGAACAATGGAATGGCATAGACCTTCTAGACGGGAAAAGAATCATTCGTCCTATTGAATCTCTCGAATGTGCAAGAAAGCTCGCTCAAACGAGCGGTATCTTTGCAGGAATATCTTCTGGAGCTGCGCTTGCAGGGGCACTTCGAGTTGCGGAGCAAATTAAATCTGGAAATATTGTGTTTATTGTTTGTGATGGCGGTTGGAAATATCTCTCAACAGAAGCCTGGACGAAGCCGATAGATGAAGTAGCAGAGTCAATCAACCGTATTATTTACTTCTAATGGCAAAAGGAAAGATCATCATTGGAAATTCTCTTCGCTCTACCTCTACGATGAGGAACTGTGTCTAACGAAAAGCCAATCGGCATCTTTGATTCAGGATTCGGTGGGTTAACTGTCGCAAGAGCAGTAATGGACCTCCTTCCCTCGGAGGATGTTGTCTACTTTGGGGATACCGCAAGATACCCCTACGGACCTAAGCCACTTGACGAAGTTCGGGAATTCGCTTTTCAGATAGCGGAATACCTTATTAACGAACATGACGTGAAGCTTCTAGTAGTTGCATGCAATACTGCCGCTGCTGCTGCGCTAGACGAACTTTCTACAGAAGTGCCGGTGCCAATAATCGGAGTAATTGCCCCCGGCGCTCAGGCGGCGATTGATGTATCAGAGGTAGGCCAAATTGCTGTAATAGGTACTGTCGGAACGATAAACAGTGGGGCGTATGAGCGAGCATTCAGTGATTTATCCAAAGGAGAAATTCAACCTCTGACACTCGCTTGCCCAGGGTTCGTTGAATTTGTAGAAAAAGGAGAATCCTCAGGAGAGCAGCTACAAGTTCTGGCTGAACGCCTACTTGCCCCTATCGTTTCTTCGAATGTAGATACACTTCTTCTAGGTTGCACGCATTACCCTTACCTGGCTAGAGCCATAGGACAGGTGGTGGGAAGTAACGTCGTGTTAGTTTCATCTGCGGACGAAACCGCCTTCGAAGTTTCAAGACAGTTAAATGAGATTGACCTACTTGCCAAAAAGGAAAAAGAAGGGAAACGTGTGTTTATTTCGTCAGGGGATGTATCTTGGTTCGCAGAGGTTGGTCAAAGATTATTTGGTCCTGAGCTGGCTTCTGCACAAGCACACGAATGGAACCCATCGACGTGAACACTACCCCCCCGGAAATCACTGTACTTGGCTGCAGCGGCACCTACGCGAAGAAAGGCGGAGCTTGCACGGGTTTCCTCGTTCAGAGTCCAGAGGCAAATGTGTGGTTAGATGCAGGGCCAGGGACTCTTGGAAATCTCCAAAAGCATATTGAAATCGAACAGTTAACTGCGATTGTCTTAACCCATGAGCATGCTGACCACTGGCTTGAGCTTCCCGTCTTATATAACGCCATTCGCCATTACGTTATGTGTGGGCAAATTCCCGTCTATGGAACCATAGGGACTTTGGAGCTGGCTAAGCAGATGTGCCCAGCGTTGGAAGAAGCCTTTATTTGGAATGTAATTGCAGACAAGTCTAGGCAAACAATAGGAGATCAAGAGTGGACTTGGGCGCAAACAGACCATTATGTGGAGACAATGGCTAGCAGGGTAGACGTTGGACAATCAAGCTTTGTTTTCACAGCAGATACAGGGCCTAATTGGGACGTCAAGGAGCTAGGGGACAGCGTGTCATTGGCAATTGCAGAGTCAACTTTTCTATCACATAAGGAAGATGAAGGTATTCTTCATCTTTCAGCTAGACAGGCAGGGGAACTGGGAAGAAAAATAAGCGCTGATCATTTAGTTCTTTCGCACTTAGCCCCGGGTGAAGACAGGGATCAGCACCAAATTGAGGCCAGTGAAGTATTTGATGGACGCATTACCGTTGCTGCAGCTGGTGACAAGTACAGTTTCTAGGAGGTGAAATGGAGGTTAATGTGATCAGGCCAGACGACAGAGAACCTGATGAACTTCGGCCAATAACTTTTGTTCGTGATTTTACATCGATGGCGGACGGCTCAGTCCTTGCCACCTTTGGCAACACAACGGTTTTGTGTACGGCATCAGTTGATGATGACGTACCTCGGTGGATGAGGGGTTCTGGCACGGGATGGGTAACAGCTGAGTATTCTATGCTTCCTGGATCATCCCCTGAGCGAGTCCGGAGAGAGACCCGAGGCCCTAAAGGACGCACTCAAGAAATACAGAGACTTATTGGCAGGTCGCTACGGGCAGTGTGCGATATGGAAAAACTCGGTGAAAGGCAAGTAGTGGTAGATTGTGATGTTCTCCAAGCAGATGGGGGAACACGCGTTGCATCAATATGTGGAGGGTATCTAGCGCTTCACGACGCTCTATCTAGGCTGGTTCTTCGAGGCGAATTAGCAGATCACCCTATCTCTGAAGCTTGCGCTGCCGTATCAGTTGGAATTATTCACGGGCAGCCACGACTAGACCTGCCATATAGTGAGGACTCAATAGCTGACACAGATATGAACGTGGTCATGACAGAATCAGGGGGTTTCATTGAAATTCAGGGAACCGCTGAACAGGCCTCTTTCAATCGAAATGAGCTCGATACTTTACTTTCCCTAGCTGAAAAGGGAATTCAGCAAATTATTGATCTCCAAAATGAGCTGACGAGCACGCAACCTACTGCCTAAACTATGGACCTTGTTTGCGCCTCCGCGAATCCAAATAAGTACAGCGAGATCTCCCAAATTCTTTCAGGAGCAGTCAATCTAATTCCTCGCCCAGCAGAGATTCCTGAAGTCATAGAAGATGCAGATACTCTCGAGGGCAATGCAAGGCTAAAAGCTGTAGCAGTGCGAATGGCGACAGGTTGTGCTGCGGTAGCAGATGATACAGGTCTTGAAGTAGATGCACTAGGGGGAGCACCGGGAATCTTCTCTGCCCGTTACGCAGGTGAGGATGCATCATATGAAGATAATGTTTCAAAATTGTTGGAAGCGATGATGGAAGTCACTGGAGAAGAAAGGAGCGCAAGGTTTCGAACAGTTGCGCTGGTTGCTTGGCAAGATGGGACAGAAACTATTGTTGAAGGCATTGTTGAAGGGGCTATAGCTGATAGGCCATCAGGAGCAGGAGGGTTTGGCTATGATTCAGTGTTTATTCCTACTGCTGGAGGGGGAAAAACATTTGCCGAAATGGGTGACGAGGAAAAAAATGCCATAAGTCATAGAGGCGTTGCATTCCGATCTCTCAAGGAGCATCTAAACAATACGACAAGCTGATTATTAGTCACTCTTCAGGGCTTGACTTGCACTTGCCATCAGTATTGCTCCAACTATTGTCGAGGAGAATGCAAGAACCCAAGCGAGTTCAAATCCAGAGTTGTCTACGACAATTCCAAAACCGAGCGGTGCGACCATAGCCCCAACGCGAATACTAGTTTGCAGTGTTGCTGTAGCAGCACCAGGGTCATCCGGATGCTGTTCTATTACACCAAGAAGCAGCAGTCCGGGCCATGCCCAGCCGATACCGAAAGAAATTAGCGACCCAATGAGTACGCTCGTTTTAGTTCCTATTGACAGCAGGATAAAGGCCGAAGATCCAACAGTCAGCTGCAAGGAAACCGCTTTGAATCTGTCAAATTCATATTTATCAGCTAGGAATCCCCAGCTGAGGCGCGCCACGATCATGATTAGTCCCCCTATCCCAAGGATCAACCCGGCCGAGCTTTCGCTGTATCCGGCCTCTTCCGCTGCTGTGGTAAGAAACCCTGACATTGTTACAACCGCGGCAGCTGAAAAAGCTCCTGCAATCGATGCGATTCGAAGATGACGAGAACGCCACATATCTCGTCTTGAAGGGAACGATCCAGATTTTGAGACAGCGATGTCTGGTATTAGCAACCAAGCAGGAAAAGCAAGCGCTGCAAGTATAAGAAAGGTTCCTTCCCATCCGACAGTTGAGCCAAGAATTGGAACCGCTAACCCTGCAAGGGCAGTGGAAAACGGCACCGCTGACTGTTTAGTTGCAATGGCAATCCCTTGGCGAGGTTGATCTACGCCATTAGAGATCAGGGTGTTGGTAGCAGGGTGGATTAGACCTTCCCCTACGCGATTTAAACCAATGCACAATAGAAGAACGACGTAAGTCTGTGCAGCAGTTCCTATCAGGAGAGCTGAAATTGCAGCTATGAAAATACCCGTTCTGATGATCAGCTGTGGGCCTCTACGGTCAGCTATGCCTCCACCTGTTTGCATGATGACGCTGGAAACCAAGTATCCGAAAGTAAGCAATGCGCCGAGTTCAGTATCACCAAAATTCAGATCCTCCTTTATCTGGGGGGCAAAGGAACCTACTAGAAACCCGGGTATAGCAACAATTGTTATTGCTGCTGCTGCCGCACTAGTTGGGCGCCAAAATGGAAGGCGGGTCGAATGTTTATTCTCGGACACCCTAAGAACCTACTTGTCTAAAAGAGATTCAGCGAAGTCAAGACTATTAATAGTCATATTGACCATTAATAGTTGTATATTCATAATTATTAAAGTTATTAATAATTGATATTCAATATGGACAAATTGGCCAAACCCACCTCGACAGCATTCCTAACTGACCACTATGAACTCACGATGCTCGATGCCCTCATCCAATCTGGAAAGGTAGATAACCGAGCGATCTTCGAGGTCTTTATAAGAGAACTCCCTTCAGGTATGCCTTTCGGCGTCTTCGCAGGGAGCGGAACCCTTGCAGAAAGTATCGCTAGATTCTCGTTCACTGAAAACCAGATGAGCTTTCTAAGATCATCAAATCTAGTATCTGACGAAACTATAAAGTGGATCTCAGAATACAGTTTCAGCGGCGACATTCTTGCGTATCGCGAGGGAGAACTATATTTCCCCAACAGTCCAGTTGCCATTATTGAAGCTGGACTTGGCGAAGCATTAATACTAGAGACCTTAATCCTTTCAACGCTAAATCATGCCTCTTCAATTGCTACTGCCGCAGCTCGTATAACACATGCCGCAAATGGAAAATTCGTCATGGAGGCAGGATCCAGGCGAATTCATCCCGAAGCAGCCGTCCATGCTGCGAGGGCTGCCTATATCGGGGGAATCAATGTAACTTCGAACCTTGAAGCTGGGCTTCGGTGGGGAATACCAACTGCCGGAACAGCTTCACACGCCTTTACGCTCGCTTATCCATCTGAATTAGAAGCTTTTAATGCCCAACAGGAATTCTTAGGAGAAGATTCAATTTTTCTCGTTGATACCTATGACATTGTTCAGGGCATAAATAATGCAGTTGAAGCATCAGATGGAAATCTGAAAGGTATCCGCCTAGATTCCGGTGACCTAAAAAAAGGAGCTCTGACAGCTCGAACTTTGCTAGACAGTCTCGGAGCGACAGACGCGCAAATAATGGTTTCAGGCGACCTTGATGAGCATCAGATAGAGCAGCTTTGTGAGGCGCCGATAGATGCATTTGAGTCAGGTCACAGGCTAGTCACGGGATCGGGAGTACCTTCAGCAGGCTTCGTGTACAAACTTGTAGAAATTGAAGATACGCACACTCCTGAAAGCACAATGCGGCCTGTAGCAAAAACATCACATGGTAAAAAATCACTAGGCGGAAAGAAGCACGCAAAACGCCTACTCTCTGCGGATTCTATAGCGGTAGAAGAGATCATCACAATAGACCCAAATGCTTTCGAAGTTCCTCATGGAAAGAACGAAAGATACCTTCAAGCCCCCTTATGTATAGAAGGCCAATTTCTAGACGACTGGGAACTCAATAGAGCGAGAGCTCATTTGCAAAAATCAATTGCTGAGATTCCCAAAGACATTCGTCTCAGACGAGATGGTCCACCAGCGATTCCTACAATAATTGTTAACTGAAACGAGGTTCTGTGAGCAAAAAGAAAAAAACGGCCCTACTTATTGTGGATGTTCAACCAACATTTTGTGAAGGTGGTTCACTGCCAGTAGAGGGAGGAAATCAGGTAGCAGCAAAAATAGGAGACCTCATAGTAGGAGGTCATGAATATGACATGGTGGTCACTACACAAGACTGGCACATTGACCCCGAAGGCCACTTTGATGATGACCCTGACTTTGTCAACACTTGGCCCCATCATGGAGTAGCAGGAACGGCTGAAGCAGAACTACATCCATCTCTCATTCCTTTGTTGGATCAGGTAACAGTTCAGATCAAAAAAGGAGAGTACGCTGCAGCGTACTCAGGTTTCGAAGGAGCAGATGAGAATGGTTCATCGCTTAACGAAATACTTTCTTCAGCGAGTATTGAAAGAATTGAAACTGTTGGGTTAGCCTTTGACCATTGCGTCAAGGAAACTGCATTGGATGGGGCAAAACTTGGATACGAGGTAGTTGTTTTGAAGTCTTTCACAGCTCCAGTTTCACTTGAAACAGCAGAACTGGCAGAAGCTGAGCTTCAAGCCGCAGGGGTGCAGATTGAACATATTTTGCACGAAAGAGAACAGTAATGTCTATATCTGATGCCGATACAGATTTTGTTAAGAGCTATGATCCCAGCCTTTTCCCTCCCAATGCCGTTACGGCTGACGTCATTCTGCTAACTATTAGATCAGGACGGCTGGCCGTCTTACTAGTCGAAAGAGATAAGCCTCCACAACAGGGAAGTTGGACTTTACCCAGCGGACACCTTGATCCGCAAGAGTCAATCACGCAAACAGCGTTAAGGGAGTTATCGGAAAAAACCGGACTTACTGCTGAACCAGCTCACCTTGAGCAATTACATACATACTCAACCCCTGGGAGAGATGCTAGAGATAAGAAAATGAGGGTTACTTCCGTTGCGTATTTAGCCTTTATGCCTGACCCTGGTACGCCACGCGCAGGCGCTGGTGCACGCTCGGCGCGTTTCTGGGCGGTGAATGATCTTCCGGAGTTCAATTCATCTTTAGAAAGTAGTGAGGGGCCGATTCTTGCATTTGACCATGCTGAAATGCTTTCAGATGGACTTGAGAGAGCAGCAGCAAAACTTGAGTACACGACGCTCGCAACCGCTTTTGTGGATGAACAATTTACGATTTCCGACTTGCGTCATGTCTATGAAGCAGTCTGGAGGAGTCAAATTGATCCAGCTAACTTCGCTAGAAAGGTAAAGGCGACACCAGGCTTTATTGAACCCACTGGAGGAAAAAGGGCGACTGGGAGAGCCCCAGCGGGTCTATACATTAAAGGAAAAGCAGAAATCATCTCACCTCCATTTTTTCGCCCTTCTATGCAATAGATAGAAGGGAAGAAGTTATTTCGCCCCATAAAACGTAGGAGGCGCTAAAAGGTCGGATACCCTAACCCATGCTGCGCCGGTGGCGGAATTGGCAGACGCGCAGGGTTTAGGTCCCTGTGTCCATTAGGATGTGTGGGTTCAAGTCCCACCCGGCGCACAAAAGAATGCGATTCAGACATTTTCAATGAAGAATTTTCTTTGTAGGCGGCTACGCTAGAAGCGTTGTCATCGGCCTGACCGAGACCAAGTTGAAAATAAGACCTGAGGAGCTCAGAAAAATATGTCCCTTCCAACAAAACCCCTCGCCTCCGATAGAGGATCGCAGATACCGGGCCAATTTGACGTGTATTCACAACTATTGAAAAATCGTATCGTCATGCTGTGGGACACGGTAGATGATGACATAGCAAAGTCAATCACTGCCCAATTGCTCTATTTGGAAGGGGAAAATCCCGATCAGGATATTTGGCTTTACATTAATTCGCCGGGTGGATCTGTAACGGCAGGAATGGCTATCTACGACACAATGCAATTTATTAAGCCCGATGTGGCAACAATTTGCCTAGGTTTAGGCGCTTCTATGGGGCAATTTCTTCTGGGAGCTGGAGCTCCCGGTAAGCGCTACTCCCTTAAACACGCTCGCATCATGATGCATCAGCCCTCCGGTGGAATCCAAGGGCAAGCTTCGGACATTGCAATACAGGCAGAGCAACTGAACTACATCAAACGACTAATGGCAGAGTTAATTGCAGGTCACACAGGGCAAGATGTTGAACAGGTGCAAACAGACTCTGACAGAGATCGATGGTTCACTGCTGAAGAAGCCAAAGAGTACGGAATCGTCGACCATGTGATTACAAGTAGGGGCGAAGTAAACTAGCCACTCGTATCTTTGTCGCTAACTTCACTTTCATCGGGAATTGGAGCACTGCTTTTTTCAAAAGGCGATAGAAAAACGAGTCCACATTCTGTCTCTCCATATAGTTCAAGAGCTCGAGCAGCTGTAGTGACCCCATCCAGTTCTTCCTGAAACTTCCTCAATTCGGCTGTTCGTTGTGCCGGAGAGACAGAAACCAATTTAGAAAGAATATCTTCATATAGAGAAACTACAGCTTCGGTCTCATTCGAGATGCTAGATGGGGCTTCAGAAGCTAATTCAATAAGGTCAGCGGTTGTCTGGCTGACTAGCTGCGGATTGTCAAAAGTAAGATTCGTCAAAGGAGAATCAGGGCTAGCTAAGATACCAAGTTTTTTGCAGAAATTAGATGACACTCCCTCAGCTGGATCCTCAGAGCAGGAAGCTGCCGGAAAGAACACAAGAGCAGAAATCAGGAATGCAGGGAGCCACTTTGAAATCACTGCGCTACAGAAGCTGTTTCTCGCAGTTCAGAAATAGCGCTTTGCGGGCCATCAGGGTGGGAGAAAATAGCGCTTCCAGCTACAAACACATTCGCTCCAGCAACAGTAGCTTGAGCGATAGTAGAGGCGGAAATACCTCCATCAACCTCAATGTCGATTTCAAAATCTTGCTCTAAGATCCATGACCTGACTCTTTCTATTTTTGTTTCTTGGGAAGGGAGATACTTTTGACCTCCAAAGCCTGGATTCACTGACATGATTAGAACTTGATCAACGAGGTGAAGAACATGTTTGACATTCTCTACTGGTGTAGCTGGATTTATGGTGACCCCTGCCTTTGCGCCAAGTTCAAGAACTCTATTTAGTGACCGGTCAAGATGTCTGGTCGATTCCGCATGAAGCATAACCAAGTCACATCCCGCTTCTATATACAAAGGAGCTAGGAGGTCAGGGTCCTCGACCATTAGGTGAGCTTCAAAGGGTATATCAACGGATTTTCTACAAGAGGCGACAACGTCCTGACCGACAGTTAGGTTCGGAACAAAATTTCCATCCATTACATCCCAGTGGATTCTGTCCGCCCCAGCTTCTTCTAGCATTTTTAGTTCTTCGCCTAACCGGCTGAAATCAGCAGGAAGGATAGAAGGGCAAATCTCGATTTGACTACCCATGTCGCTTTCCCCCGTTTCGTCTCAATATAATTCTGATCTTGTTTTCCAATAAAAATCTGGAACATCTCCATTATTCCTATTATCTACGGTTCCTCAATGGATAGCGAGAGATTTATTTCAAGAGATTGAGAACTTATCACTTATCGAGGAAAAATTGCTCCAGGATTTAGTATGCCAGCAGGATCAAATACAGCTTTTATTTTTCGAAAGATATCAAGCTCTGCCGCTGTCCTGTTGAGATAGAGATGGTGTGCCTTAGCTCGTCCTACACCATGCTCTGCAGATATGCTCCCTCCCAGTGACGCAACATATTTCAACACAGCTGCATCGACCGCCAAGTTGTCAGCATCAGGCCCCAAAATGTTTACATGAATATTTCCATCTCCTGCATGGCCGAATAGAAACAATTGAGTTTGATCATCAATTTCGCTGATGACTTCTCGAACGCCATTACAGAATTCGTTTAGCTTCCCGTGGGGGAGTGAAACATCGAGCTTGTGCGGGATTCCGGCTGCTGAAATAGCCTCGGTATGAAGATTCCTATACTGCCATAGTCTTTTTCTACTCTGGCTGTCATTACCGTATGCGACATAATTTGATGCGTTAAGGGAATTCGATAACGGACCCTTAGTAATTCTTTCCTCCAAACCTAATTGCCCACCAGCATCAATTAATAAATAGGCAACTAATTGAGTATTCCAAGGTGGAGGTATTCCGAATTTTTCGCAAACAAGATTTAGACCGTTTTGAAAAAAAACTTCACAAGCTTGAACATCCTCAAGGGACTTTCGTATCTCTTCGACGATACCTAAAGCTTCGTTGAGTGATTGAAACCCAAGCAGAATAGACAACTCCTCTTCAGGAGGCCTTACCAGACGAAGTCGAGACCTTGTCACGACCGCAAGAGTTCCTTCACTGCCACAGAGTAACCCTGGAAGATGGTAGCCAGTATTATCTTTCGAAAGTCCACGAAGGTCTCCTATGACATCCCCAGTTCCTGAAACAGCTTCTAAGCCCAGGATCTGCTCGCGAGTGTTGCCATGCCGAAGTACCTGCGACCCTCCAGCATTAGTGGCTATTGTCCCACCTATGGAAGCAGAATCTCTTGCAGTTAAATCAACGCCATATTTCCATCCAAGACGAGAGGCTGCCTGCTGGATATCACCAAGTGTTGCTCCCGCTTGAGCCACTATTTGTCCTGTGGTGTCATCTACCTCCTCAATCTCTGTCATTCTCTTCAGCGATAGAACCAGTTCCCCGTTTACTGGAGTGGCGCCTCCGACCATCCCTGTGTTGCCTCCTTGGGGGACAATCGCTACAGAATTTTCATAGCACCACGTCACTACCCGAGAAACCTGTTCCGTGGTTTTCGGTAATAGGACGGCGGGAGTAACTCCTGAGTATCTTCTCGTCCAGTCGACCGTGTATGCGCTATTAAGTGAAGGGTCTGTCACGATACCCTTGTCGCCTAGAATAGTTCTCAAGCTTTCTAATTCCATTTTCAGAAATCGTAACAGTAATTTGGAATTCTAGAGAAATGATGCTCTGAGTGTTTTTCAAATCATGACTTCGCACTATTTGCTTCTATGCTTTTAAGTAATGACTTCTAAAGCGCAAAAAACTCGAGACGATGGTGTCAACGCAATGTATGCCTATTGCCTTCGATTCTTTTCAGAACTTAAAGCATTGGGTGTCACCAATGCCATAATTTCACCTGGTTCTAGAAGCACCCCCTTAGTTCTTTCAGCTAAACAGGTTGGCCTAGACGTAGTAGTTCACCTCGACGAAAGAGTTGCAGCTTTCCATGCTTTAGGGGCAGCAAAAGCGACTCGTATTCCTTCTATCCTCATCTGCAGCTCAGGTACTGCTGCAGCGAACTATCTTCCCGCAGTTGTCGAAGCAAACCATGCTGCAACTCCGATGATTATTTGTACAGCGGACCGCCCCCCAGAACTTCGACAATGGGGAGAAGGTCAAACAATCAATCAAGTCGGACTTTATGGAAACAATGTCCGATGGCATTATGACCTTCCGGTTGCTTCCGAAATAAACGAGAGCCACGCTCGATCCACAGCTTTTCGAGCCTGGTCGATGTCTACAAGTAGGTTTCAAGGCCCCGTGCACCTAAATTGGCCATTTAGGAAGCCCCTTGAACCCACCCAAAAGCTAGAAACGCCTGAAGCATCACTTTCCCCTGAGTCGTCGTATCAGGAAGAGATGCCTAGAAGTTCTTCCCTTATCAGTCTTGCGAAAGAGTATGAACGAGGGCTTATCACCGTTGGACCAAATAATCTTCAAGACAAAGAACTTGATGCCCTTGTAGCGTTTAGTTCAGATAGTGGTTGGCCAATATTGGCTGACCCGTGTTCGCAGCTTCGAGATAGAGGGAGCCTAAGTAGTGCCCCCATCATCACATCAGGAGAGCTTTTATTTGCGGAGGAAAAATTTACATCGCTTCTCGATCAAGTAGACGTAATTGTCCATGTAGGGTTACCGGCTACTTCAAAGGCGTATCGTTTATGGAAACAAGAAACCCCTCCGACGAGGTATGTAATTGTTTCCCCTGGGGTAGATTGGGCGGATCCATCACATGAAGTAACAGATATTATTCAAGGCTCCATAACTGCTGCATTCTCTGAGCCGTCATCAGGGAGAGGGCCAAACAGCAGGTGGTGCGAGCTCTGGACGAAACACAACGGCATTGCTTTAGAGGCGGTGAAGCGACACGTTTTAGAAAACCAAAGTGAACTATCTTTGGCATCGCGAATTCTTTCATCGATCCCATCTGGAACTTCCCTAATGCTGTCAAATTCAATGATTGTTAGAGATGCAGAATTGGTTCTGCAGAATATGAAGTCTGATGTAAAAGTAATCAGTAATCGAGGGGCAAATGGTATCGATGGCGTCATATCTACCGGAATCGGCGTTTCTTCTTCCAGCGAAGGCCGATGCCTTATCCTTGTAGGAGATGTTGCCGCAGTTCACGACATAGCGGGCTTAGTAGCAGCAGGAAGGCTTCAAAGTGACGTTGTAATTGTGGTTATTGATAATGGCGGTGGAGCGATATTTTCATTTCTTCCGGTAGCCAAAGAAATTGATAATGATAGTTTCGAACATCTATTTACCACTCCTCATCATACAAATCTCATAGATATTGCATCATCAGTAGGTGTTCAATCTCAGGTTATTGAATCTTCCCTAGACGTTGAGGGGCTTCTTGGGCGTGCCTTTGAATCAAAAGGGCCCAGCTTATTTTTATGCAACACTAGTGTCGAAGAGACGGTGAAGGCATATGAAGAGATGCGTGCCGGCTTTCAGGCGTCATTTCGTGAGGAATGATGCATCGATCCGGTAGCGGAGAAGCGGTGGATCTTCGGGTTCGAGATGAAGGTGAAGGACTTCCAGTAATACTCTTGCATGGGTTTACCGGCAATGGGGACTCTATGTCAGGATTAGTTTCACCTACTACGAACAGGGTGATTATTCCAGATCTCATAGGTCACGGTTTAAGCCCAGCTCCAGAGGAACTATACCTTTATAGGATGGAGGCAATGGTTGAGCAGCTTCACCAGCTAATTCAGGAGAAACTTGACGAACCTAGAGTACTGTGCGGCTATTCAATGGGTGCACGGCTTGCCTTATCGTATTCTCTGAAACATGGACAAGAGATGTCGGGATTAATTCTGATCGGTGGGACTCCTGGAATCGAGGATCAGGAAGAAGCTGCTGATCGAGCTGCTAACGATGCTCGACTTGCACATGGTATAGAAAGCAAAGGATTGGCGGAATTTGTCTATTATTGGGAGCGCCTTCCCCTGTTCGCAACCCAGAGCCATCTACCCGATGGGGTGAAAAGATCTATTCGACGCATACGACTTGCCCAACGTTCCCACGGAATAGCAAATAGTCTTCGCATGGCGAGCACTGGAATAATGACGTCCATGTGGAAAGATCTCGAGAGTTTGGAGACCCCCACTCTTCTTATCACGGGAGCTTATGATAAAAAATTTACCGTACTAGCGGAGCGGATGGAGAGAGCTATTCCATCTGCTCATCACGTCCCTATCCCAAATGCTGGGCATGCTGCTCATACAGAAAATCCAGTAGTTGTGAAAAGATGTATAGAGGAATTCCTAAGGAAACTATGAACGGCATGATCTTAGAAATCTTCGACATTGACCTACCAATGCGGGAGGCTCTTGTCACAGCGAAACAGAGCATATCTCGAAGGTCGGGGCAAGAAATTCACCTTACTCATGAAGGGCATACAGGGAAAGGAGAGGTACTTCCTTTACCTTTGTGGTCGAAGGTTAGTGATCTAGAAACGAAAGAGGAACTTCAAAGAATCCAATCGAACCCAGAAGAGTTTTTGATGAGGGCGCAAAGTCTCTCGCTTGAAGTCCAAGCTGGAATGACATCCGCTATTTGGGCACAAAAAGCTGCCTTGCTTGACGAGCCCTTATGGTCTGTTCTTGGTGGGACTTCGGATCAGGTACTTGTAAATGCTCTTATCGGAGGAGGTACTGAATCAGAGTTTAGAAACTCGTTAGAAAAAGCGCTGAACGATGGGTATGGGACTATCAAAGTAAAGATGGGCTTTCCTGAGGATAAGAGAAGGCTGAAGATAGTTTCCGAGTACGTTGTATCTAAAACTAAGGTCCGCCTCGACGCGAACTGCTCATGGACTCTTCGGGAGGCAGTGGAGATGACCAGATTGGCTGAAAAACTCTTTCGTCACCAACTTGAGTATGTCGAAGACCCCGTTACGACTATTGATCAACTTCATCAAGTGCGAGCGGATCTACCTGTCCCAGTAGCCACGGATGCTCTGACCCCCGACATGAACGCTATCGAGCAGGTAATCAGTATGGGGGTAGTCGATAATGTAATTCTTAAACCTCTCTTACTTGGAGGAATCGACGCTGTACTCGCCCTTTCAAAGACCGCTCGGGATGCGGGAATCGATCCTGTCATTTCATCTACATTTGACGGGCCAGTAGGATTAACATCCTGGTGTCATTTGGCTTCCGCCATAGGTCCAAACACCACTCACGGATTAGGGACAGCAGCTCTAATAGACGATAAGCGGATGAAGCCTTTAATCCCCAGAAATGGGGTTATCAAACTCAGCTCCTGAGAGAAGATTTTTCTTGGCAACTTTTCCAGAGGTAGTCCTCGGCAAGGCATTCACGATGTTTAAGATTCTCGGTAAGGCGAATCTAGGAAGGACCTCACTTAATTCCTCTCGAGTTTGCGCTAAAGACATAGAAGATTGCGTATCCGTCGGGACAACGTACGCTGTGACCACCTCTCCCCATTCCTTGTCTGGGTTCCCTACAACTGCAGCTTCACTTACCCATGAAAGCCCTGTCAGTGCCCGCTCCACTGTAACTGGCCAAATCATTTCTCCCCCTGAAACAATTACATGCTCGAGCCTCCCAAACACTTTGAGCTTCCCATCCTTTTCAAACTCACCGCCGTCTCCAGTCGGAAACCACCCCTCATCCGTAAAAGGAGAAACCCCATTTCGATAACAGCGCAATAAACTCGGCGATTTTATGAGAATTTGCCCATCACTAATCTTTATCTCAACTCCGTCCAGCGGGAAACCATCGTAAACCACACCACTGGCTGTCTCAGTCATTCCATACGTAGCTATGGCATTAGGTGGCAGGTCTACAGGGATACTAGAGCCACCAACGAGAACTTTTCGAAAAAGTGAAACATCGATTCGCCGCATTGCGGTGACGACGAGCGAAACAAGTGTAGCTCCTGAACGGCCAGACTTTTCACATGCGCTAGCTGAGAACTCGCTATGAACTTCAACTTCGGTTCCAGTTAGCAAAGCTCTAGTCACTACCGACAGTCCACCGATGTGAGACACTGGAATGCAACAAAGCCATCGGTCGCTCGATGGGTCAACAAGCAAACTATCAGTCGTCATTTTCGCTGAAGCTGCAACAGCTTCGTGAGTAAGTACAACACCTTTAGGGGATCCACCTGTTCCGCTGGTTGCAACAACTAGCGCATCGCCATCCTCAACAGGATAGCCTTTCCGTTCCTGTTCCGAGTCTGGTGAAATTACCTTTGATGCGCCCATGCGATCTATAAGTTTGCGACGCTCTTCGAGTGGGAGTCGTTGATCTACCGGAAAAGCTGCATCACCTTCATCCCAAATTTTCTGAAGGGAGGAAACAAATAGTTCACCGCTGGGAATATCAAGGGCTACAAGCTTAGGCACCCCTCTACTTTGCCAGATCTTCGAGGCTTAGGGTATTTACTGCTAAATCAACAATAGATGGCCACAGTAACAGCGAAAATCAGGTAAGTTTCAGCAATGCCTAAACATAATATTTGTGTATTTTGTGCGTCAAGCTTGGGCGGGGATCCTTCGTACTCAAGATTAGCGACGGAGGTAGGAGCAGCCATTGCTGAATCTGGTTTGGGATTGGTCTACGGAGGAGCATCCATAGGCCTCATGGGAAAGGTAGCTGATGCAGCATTAGAAAATGGGGGACAAGTAACCGGCGTAATCCCTGATGGTCTCCGAAGTCGCGAATTAAACCACAAAGGCCTAACTGAACTTCTCATCACCGAAGATATGCACGAACGCAAAAGAATCATGTACGAACGCTCGGATGGTTTCCTCGCCCTTCCTGGAGGAATGGGAACGCTGGAAGAAGTGTTTGAATCCGCTACATGGACAAAGCTGGGATTTCACAAAGGAAGAAAAAACAAGCCCGTCATACTAGTTGGAAGCAGCTCTTTTTGGTCACCGTTAACATCCTTTCTAGACATGCTTGTCGAAGAAGAACTTATGAAAGCTAGTGATAGGGCAATAGTCTCCTACCAAAAAAATCCAAAAGACGCTGTAGATCGACTCCTAACACTGTTCAGCACCCATAATGAGTTAGAGCAATAATTCGGAAGTTCTAGCCTTTGAGTTCTACACTTTCCATATGAATATCAAATGGGTAGGGGCAAAAAAAACTGTCTACGATGCTCTCGGCGGAAGTAGTTGGTTCGAGGAACTTGTTGAATTGTTCTATCAGAATGTTGAAAAAGACCAACGAATCCGCCACCTATACCCCGACGACCTAACCCTCCCGAAAAAAAACACTTCAGATTTTCTAATCCAGTACTGGGGAGGCCCCTCAACCTATTCAGACAGGCGAGGACACCCGCGCTTACGCATGCGGCACGCGCCATTTCAGATAGGTCAAGAAGAGCGAAATGCATGGATGGAAAGCATGAAGAGTGCGCTAGAAACGATGCATCCGCCCAGTGAGATCATGGAAGCAATGCTCGAGTATTTTGACATGGCTGCTACTCACATGGTCAATACTGAGATTTAAACATCGCCCATGAAAATAACCTCATGCCTTCAGAATTGATAGGCTGAAGGCATCTTGGAGGATAGATGAAAACACTGGGATATACCCCGTTCGATTGCGACAACCATTACTACGAGGCCCTCGACGCCTTCACTCGGCATGTGCCTCGAGAATGGCAAAAACGCTGCGTCCAATGGTGTGAAATCGATGGGAGAAAATACCACTTAGTTGGTGGCGAAGTTAGCAAGGCTGTTTCCAACCCAACATGGGACCCCATAGCAAAGCCGGGTGCCCTCCGCGACTATTTTCGGGGGAACCCAACGGGGAGATCTCCTCTTGAAATGCTGAAAGATCGCGAACCTCTTCCAGATGAATATATGGATCGGGACCTACGGATCGAGAAAATTAAAGAGCAAGGACTCCAAGGTGCTTGGCTTTTCCCGACGCTAGGGGTCCTATATGAGGAACTACTAAAGAATGATATTGAAGCAGTCAAAGTCCTTTTCAGAGCCTTTAATCGATGGCTAGATGAGGACTGGGGCTGTAATTATCAGGACACTATTTTTGCTGCTCCATATATTTCACTTTGCGATGTTGATTTTGCTGTTGAAGAACTTCAGTGGGCGCTAGATCAAGATGCCAGAGTTGTTTGCATGAGGCCAGCTGCTGTCTGGACTGATGAAGGGCCAAAATCTCCCGGCAATAAGATGTTTGACCCATTCTGGGCTCAACTAAACGAAGCAGGAATACCTCTTGTTATTCATGCTGGAGATAGCGGATATTCGAGTCAGGGATACGCGGAAGATGGATTCGGGGCTAGTTTCGGGGGGTCTAGCTCCTATGTTCCGTCAATCAAAGCATTCAATATCGAACGTGCAGCCCTTGACTGGCTTATGACAATGTCATTGGAAAAAATATATGAGAGATTTCCAAATTTGCGCATAGCATCAGTCGAAAATGGGTCAACATTTCTCCCTGATCTTTTTAGGAAATTACCCCAGCAGAAAAATAAATTGATGGGCTGGTTTAAAGAAGATCCTCTGGAGCTATTCAAAGAACATGTTTGGATCAATCCGTTTTGGGAAGATGACCCATCTGAAGTTGCTGACTATATGGGAAGCGATCGGGTTATTTTCGGATCTGACTGGCCTCATATTGAAGGGATGCCGACCCCTCTTGATTACGTCGATGAATTAAATACCTTTAATGAGCATGACCGGAGATTGATCCTCCTTGATAACGTGCTCGAACTAAATAAGCCGAGGCCAGCGTAACCTTATCAGCCACCACTTACGGTAATGTCTTCACCAGTTACCCATGATGAAGCATCCGACGCTAGGTACAAAACAGCTGAGGCGATATCTTGAGGGGTTCCAAGACGCTGGAGAGGAATGCCAGTTTCCTTGGCATACGCAGGTAAGTCCTCAGGAGTGAGTTTCATAACTTCATAAAAAATTTCAGTAGGTACGGCGCCTGGGCTAACAGAATTGACACGAATATGTGGCGCACGCTCATAGGCTAATGATGCTGTAAGAACGTTCACACCAGCTTTTGAAGCGGCGTAATGGGAATTGTTCGGAACAGCCCCTGATGATGAACGGGAAGAAATGTTAATTATCGCTCCCGAAGTCATATTTCTGGCAGCTATTTGACAGCCAATAAAAGTAGATGTCAGTGTTTGCGCTACTGTTTGGTCCCACTCAGACCGAGGTAGGTCCTTTAACGGGCTTCGGCCTGTGCTTGCGCCAACGTTGTTTACCCAGATATCGATCTTACCAAGCTCAGCTACCGCTTTCTGAGCAAGGATCTCTACCTGGGCATCTTGGGTGGCATCACATGGATGGCATATTGCCAGACCACCATTGTCGATAATCTGATCACGAACGCGTTCAATGTCAGGTAGTGTTCGTGCAGAAATTACGACACTGGCCCCAGCTTCTGCAAGGGCTATCGCTATACCCTTACCAATTCCTTTCCCGCTGCCAGTCACGACTGCAGCCTTTCCACTTAAATCAAACAATTCCAGTGTGTTCATTAACGCCTCCACTAGGTATCCCTTTCCTACCATACATCTTCCATAAGGAGAGAATGCTCAGCTGGTTTTCGAATGCGGGCTCATCACTGCGAGAGAAGTTGCGATACCAATCTCACGGGTTTTGATTGTCGTGATTTTCCGACCAGCCTGCACAGCTGGCTTAACTGGGGTGCATCTTCCCCCTAAATAGTCTGCGGTTTCTTGCAGATTATCTGAGATTAGAGCGAGCCCCCAAAACATCGCATGGCCCGAAGTTTCCGATTGATCGGGTCCTACTAGTTCAAGAATCACATCACCGAGCCAGAAAAAAGTTTGGCGCATCTTGGCTGTATCATCCCCAAAAGTCCTGACCTTGCGGGAATGAATTCCCCTTGCTTCAAAAGCAAGTGTGGTCCTATCGCAATCTGCTGTAGTAACGACAAGGTGGTCGATCCTAGTAACGCCATTTGAGTGGACAGAAGGAGGGTAAGTATTAATACCACTGGACGCAGAATTCGTGATCTCTCCAAATTCTAGAGAATCGATTATCCCACTGGTCCCGTTAATCACAGCACCTGCAATACCTCGATCGGAGGCGGGATCAAAGAGAAGCTGGACGCTACCGAGCTGACATGTTGATTCGCCACTTGGTAATTCCATGACGTCAAAACCTGCAGAAGACCATGCGGCTGCTTCCCCTCCGATAGTTAATTGAAGAAGCTGAAATTCGTTATTAACCATGAAAAGAAACTGTACATCGGTTTTTTCATAACGCTTACCTTTGATTAGCCCCCAAAGGTTTTTGCTAGCGACTCCTAAGCAATAGAACTTTCCACTGAGGATTTCCCTCGTAACAGACGAGAGTGCAACACTTTGAAGATGCGACGAGAAGCCCCACCCCGCCCTACACTTATATTGTCGGCAGCTGTAGCTTCAGCGGTCCTTGTTGTCGCAAATATCTCATCACTTAATGTCGCCCTCCCAGAACTTTCCAGAGAGTTAGGTGCAAGCCAGTCTGATGTCCAATGGATGGTCGATATTTATGCTTTCTTCCTCGCTACCCTTTTACTGCCTGCCGGAGCGCTAGGGGATAGATATGGCCGCCGCAGGATGCTGCTCATGGGGATCTTTATCTTAGGCGTGGCGAACGCAGCAACGCTTCTAACCTCAGATGTCTCGTTGGTAATCACAAGTCGGGCAGTCAGCGGAGTAGGAGCTGCTTTAATATTCCCTGCAACACTATCCACGATCACGACGACACTCCCAGAAGGAAAGCGAGTCAAAGGTGTCGCTATCTGGACAGCGTCTGTGTTTTTTGGCGGCCTGTCTGGAGTGCTTATCTCAGGGGCGCTCATGGAGAACTACTGGTGGGGGAGCGTCTTCCTAGCAATGTCAATTCTCGCTGGGGCAATCTTCCTTCTGTGTTGGGCTTACCTGCCTGACTCTTCCAATCCAGACGAAGCCAATATGGACCCATTAGGGGCCTTGTTATCCTTCGTCGCTGTCGGCGGTATTGTCTTCGGAGTTATGGAAGGACCAATAAAAGGCTGGTCATCGACCCTTATCGTGACCAGTTTTATCATCGGCGTATTAGCCTTAGCGATCTTTGTCCTCTGGGAGCGCCATACGCCTCGGCCGCTACTTGATGTCCGCATGTTCGCAGATCGGGGAGTGCGGTCCGGTTCGTTTTCTCTGCTTGTCCAGTTCACGGTAGCATTCGGCTTTTTCTTTCTTACGGTTCCATTACTAGCATTTGTCTTCGGGTATGGCCCGCTTGATATGGGGTTGAGCCTCATGCCTGCGGCTATAGGACTATTCCCAGCTTCAGCAATAGCGATACCGCTCACGAGAAGAATCGGATTCCGGACTGTCGGAACCCTCGGACTCGTCCTACTTGCTGGAGCTTTTTACCTTGGGACTTCTATAGAGACTGACAGTAGCTTTCTGCTTTTTGCTGTTGTAATGGTTATCTATGGGGCGGGAATCGGATTTGCTTCTCCGCCAGCAACAGAAATTATTGTTGAAGCGCTTCCATTAGAAAAGCAGGGTGTCGCTTCCGCATTGAACGATGTGTTACGCGAACTCGGCGCTGTCGTGGGGATCGCCCTTTCGGGATCAATCTTCAACGCCGGCTACCGGTCGTCACTCGTCGATATCGTAGGTTTACCTCAGGAAGTTATAGATGGGGTTAAGGAAACTCCTGCAGCTGCAGCTCTTATCGCACCATCACTTGGAGAAGACGGGCTTGTCCTATTGGACACGGTATCGCAATCGGTTATTGACGGATGGGACAATGGACTATGGGCTGCATGTATTACCGCTGCCATAGGTGCTGTTGGATTCTGCTTATGGGCACCTGGCCGGAACAGCAACCAAGATTTAACGATTCGTGGAGAGTTGGAAGAAGGTCAATTGCACTACAGCGAGGTATCCAAAGTCCTTAGAATCGAAGGGGCGAGATCACGAACAAGCATAACCGTTCAACACAAGGTCGTTACAAAGAACAAAAAGTACAATGGATGACTTTTTCGAAGAAACCAAAAGAATGGGGTGCTTAATCTTCCCATTGTCAGTTATAGGGGGATTCATTGTCGGTGCTTTACTTTTTGCTGCCATTGGCTTCTCAGCTTCTATTTCGACAACAGCTGGTTGTATAGGAGGTCTCGCCGCGGTCCTGATCGCAGGAAAAATCTTCAATCGGGGGAAGGGCGGTCGCAGATAAAGACGATAAAGTACCCACATGCAACTCTAAACTGTTGTGAAAGGGCGTCATGACAGAAGACCTTCAACATCCCGTTGTTCTGATATGCGGAGGTCCTTCCCCTGATGAAAAAGCTATCGAATACATCCCAATGTCTTCGACACTGATAGCGGTAGATTCAGGCTTGGATCATGCCCGCAGCATGCAACTCAAACCAGATTTACTCATTGGTGATCTTGACTCAATATCAACTAGCGGTCTCCAGTGGGCATATACGCAGGAGATCGAAGTTAGAGAATTTCCTAGTGATAAAGACAAGTCAGATTTTGAGCTAGCGCTTGATTATGCAAGGGGAGTATCGAGCCGGTTGCTTGTAATAGGTTCTAGTTCCGGAAGAGTAGACCAACTCTACGGCATTATCGCTGCCTTAGCTTCTGCAGCTCCTTTTCTGGATTCTTGCCATGCCCTAATTGGGAGAGCCTACTTCACCTTTACCACTGGCGAGGCAAACATCTACCATAAGAACGGAGCTACGGTATCGGTTTTCGCAATAGGTGGAATAGCAGATAGCGTTTCTTTGCAAGGGTTTCGGTGGGAGCTAGCAGAAGCTACTCTTCCTCCAGGATCCACGCTCGGATTGAGTAACGAACTCAGTGAAGATGTTGGAAAAATATCTGTCAACAGTGGGATTTTGGTAGCGATCCAACCGGATTCAATTCAGGGCCCTTAAGTAGTTGTGGCACTCCATCGCCCACCGGATTTATGAAGTTTCAACTGCATTCCGAAAGCATTCGAAAGATTTTTTTCATTTAAGATCTCTTGAATTGGCCCAGCGGCGACAATAGATCCTTCGCAAAGAAAAAGGACATGGGTGAAACCAGCAGGGATCTCCTCAACATGGTGAGTGACAAGGACGATAGGAGGGGCTGAGGGATCTTGCGAAATAAGCGCTAAGCCTTCGAGTAGATTTTCACGAGCTGGCAAATCTAGGCCAGCAGCAGGTTCATCAAGGAGTACCAAACCAGGGTCGCTCATCATACTTCGAGCAATTAAAACACGTTGACGCTCTCCAGAAGACAGAGTCCCAAAAGCCTGAAGAGAGAGTGCTCCTATCCCTATCCGTTCCAACTCTAACTGTGCTTTTGCTCTGTCCTTCTCGGTATAATCATGCCACCATGGCTCAAGGGCACCATGTTTTGCCGTCATTACAACTTCCTGAGCAGTAAGATTCGGCCGGAGAAGATCAGCAAATCCCTGACTCGTAAAACCGACAAGATGACGCATCTTCCTAATATCAGTTTTCCCTAGTTGGTGTCCTAGAACTTCGACGTTCCCACTGCTTGGATGTAAATAAAAACTAGCTATTCGTAGCAGGGAAGTCTTTCCTGAGCCATTCGGCCCAAAGATAACCCACCTTTCCTCGTCATGGACCGTAAAAGTAAGATCCTGTAGGATATATTTCCCATCACGTTCAAGAGAAACGTTATCGAGTGAGAAAGCTACTTTTTTCATATCTCTATTGGTCCACTGCTGTTTTCCAAGCCTCATACATTGCAGCGTATTTCCCTTCCTTTTCTATAAGTTCACTGTGGCTTCCTAATTCGGTAATTCTCCCTCCATCAATGACAGCGATTCGATCTGCGCGCATGACCGTAGCTAGACGGTGAGCGACGATAATGGCGGTGCGTCCATCTAGAAGCGAGTCAAGGGCTGCTTCGATAGTGTGTTCAGATTGTAAATCAAGATTTGATGTAGCTTCATCGAGTATCAGAACTCTAGGTTGGGAGAGAAAGGCACGGGCCAAGGCAACAAGTTGACGCTCGCCAGCGCTCAGTGATGAGCCTCGCTCATGGATTATGGTGTTTATGCCGTCTTTCATAGAAGAAACGAGAGGAGTTAGGCCAGTGGAATCTATCGCATCCCAGACGTCTTCATCCGATGCTTCTGGCTTAGCGAAAGCAATATTGTCACGAATGGTACCGGCAAAAAGAAATGGCTCTTGAGGGACAACTCCAAGTTGGGAGCGTAAGGAGCTCAAGGTCACATCTCGGATGTCGTGGCCATCAATGGTGATATTTCCCTGATCAGGGTCATAGAAACGGCTCACGAGCTTGGCAACAGTTGACTTCCCCCCGCCAGTTGGCCCTACGATGGCTAATGTTTCTCCTGCATTTACATCCAAGCTCACGTCATATAAGACTTGCGTTCCAGAAATATAGCTGAAAGAAACATTGTTCAATTGGATTTCCCCACTTATGAGGGGAATCGGGTCAGCGCCCTGACGCTCAATAACGCTTGGTTTTTTACCTAGTAATTCCCTTAATTTTGCAGTAGCCGCTTGGCCTTGCTGATAGCCGTTGTATAGCTGGGTTAGTGTCTGAATTGGAGCGAAAAAAGCTCCTAAATACAGAAGAAATGCAGTAAGTTCACCGATCTTGAGACTTCCGTTAAGGACCATTCGGCCACCAATAAGCAAAACTAGTGCCCTACCGATGATGGCGATGGCTTCGGTTCCTGGAGTGTATATGCACGCTGCTTTTACAGCTTCAAGATTTGCATCTTTATGTTCGCCAATAATGTTTGTATGTCGAATGACGTTATGTCGGCGACGATTATGGGCAGTAATCACTCTTATACCTGCGAGACTTTCCTGCAGGTCTGCGAGTACATCCGCAATCCGATTCCTGACTCTTCTATAAGCGTATTCAGATTTTCGTCGGAACCATTCACTAAGCACAAGCGTTATTGGGATAACAAGAAGGAGAGTGATGAGGGCGAGCCCTGGGTTGATAATAATTAACACAATTGTGATAACAACAACTGTCAAAGCCTGTACGGCAAAGTTCACCAGTCCCTCTTGAAATAATTGGGATAATGCTTCGATGTCACTTGTCATCCTGGTCATTAAAACGCCGGCCTTCTCATTTGTATAGAAATCAAGGGATTGACGTTGAAGGTGACTGAAAACCCGAATACGTAATTTTTTCATTAACGCTTCTCCCAAGGCCCCTGTGTACCGTATTCGATACCAGGCGCTTAATGCGTGAAACGAGATGCTTCCTAGGTATGCGCATGCGACCGCTACAAGAACACCCTTGTTTCCATCTACAACACCTTCATCGATCCCAAATTTCGTTAGCAGGGGTCCTGCTTGCAAGAGAATGCTTTCAACGATTACCAGAAGCAGGGCGCCAATGAGCTTCCATTTATGAGGCGCAAGAAAAGTTCTAAGCGTAAAGGGCCCTTGGTGCTTTATTTGGTGCTCAAATGCCACTTCGGCGTCAGGGTGGTCGGGTTCAGATTCTAGAACCTTATTCACGCTTTCTTGGAGATGCCCCGGAACTCCTGCGTACGGTAAGCCTGCATCACGAGAAGAAGTTACAGAGTTAGCTCCACCGAAGCCTATCGGAGGTCCGAAACTCATACCAGACTCGAATCTATAGAGGCGTTAGTAGAAGAGAGGCGGTTACTATTCATACTTGCGCTCCTCAGTCCTGCTGCTTCTTCTCTGCTTCAGCAAGAATCGAAACATATCTATGATCATTCGCCATGAGGTCACTATGGGTACCGTCTGCAACGACAACCCCATCTTCTACAAGAACTACACGATCTGCCAATGATATGGTCGATACTCGTTGAGCGATTAAAATTGTTGTTCTGCCAGAGAGATGTTTAGTGAGAGCATCATGTATTTTTGCTTCTATCTCCACATCGATAGCACTTGTAGCGTCATCGAGAACAAGGATCGGTGTTTTCTCTAGTAATGTTCTTGCCAAGGAGATTCGCTGCCGTTGACCTCCAGAAAGCGTATACCCTCGTTCGCCGACAACAGTTCCATACCCTTCTGAAAGCTCTTGGATGAAATCCGAAGCTTCAGCGGCTTCTGCCGCTGATGAGATCTCCTCCAAAGAGGCATCCGGATTGCTGTATGCTATGTTTTCGGCTATTGACGAAGAGAAAAGAAATGGTTCGTCAAAGACGATTCCAATTTGGTGGCGCAGAGAATCTAAAGTTACATCTCTGATGTCCTTGCCATCTACAAGTATCTTTCCAGAGGTCGGATCGTAGAAGCGGTTTAAAAGGCGACCTATGGTCGATTTCCCTGATCCAGTCCGTCCAACTATCGCGACTGTTTCACCCGGTGAAATAGTTAGATTGAAACCAGAGAGGACTTCATCAGTTTCTCTAGATTCTGTATCTCCACTCGGTTCCCTTTTGCTTGGGTAAGTGAAATGGACCTCCTCGAAAACGATTGAACCTTGAACGTCAACTAAATGAGTAGCATTTTCCGAGTTGACGACAGTCGGCTCTTCGTCGATTACTTCAAAAATACGTTGAGCGGAAGCAGATGCGCGTTGTGTCTGAAGTAAGAGAAAGCCGAACATTCTAAATGGCGCTTGGAGCATGATCACGTAGGCATTAAAGGCGAATAAGGTTCCTATGGAGACGCTTCCTTCGATAGCTAGGTGACCGCCATAAAGAAGTACTAATGCCATACCAATTCTGGGAAGGGACTCAATGACCGGATTATATTTAGCGCGAGCGCGGATAGCTTCGACGTTGACCCACTTAATGTGTTCTGCAGCACGCTGAAGAAGGCCGACTTGATGTTTCTCCGCCGCAAATGATTTCACAACTCGAATCCCATTTACGTTTTCGTCAACGATAGTAGCTAATTCCGCTAGCCTGGCCTGGCTAACCCATGTCAAAGGGAAAACAACTCTTCGAAGTTTCTGCCCAAAGAAATAAACTCCTGGGAGGGTGATAAGGGAAACAAGTGTCAGCGGCAGATGCAAAGTCATCATGTATCCAAAGGCAAGAACAAAAGAGATAATCGTCATTCCGATTAAAGGCCCAAAGGCAAGTAGTACTTGGATTGAACGTATATCGCTATTCGCTCTCGAGATAACTTCTCCTGACTGGGTTCTATCAAAATAGGAGAAGCTTAATTTCGTTAGGTGAGAGTACAGTAAGGTCCGAAGATCTGTTTCTACTCCCCATGCCAGTTGGAAAAGAGAATATCGGTATAAGGAACCAAAAATAAATCTTCCTACCCCTACTGAAATGAGAACAATCGCCCAAGTCGTTAAGCTTTCACGGTCTGCTTCTAGTGCAGCATCAATTGCGTTTCGAGCCATTGCCGGCACAGCTACGTTGAGTACTAGAGCTATAAGGCCAGTGATCAAACCTATATATAGAGACTTTTTGTGCGATTTTGCTATCGGAAGTAATCTTCGCATCCATCCCAGTTCTTTGTTTGGGTGGACACCATTTTTCGGAGGTTGATATCGCAAAGCCACTCCAGCTTTCTGGAAAGTATCGTGGTGGAGATCTGGGTCACCCGGTTGTTTCTCTTTAGAGAAGGAATGCTTCAAAGTTTTCCCGCAATCTATATTTGGAGATGAACACAGCCCACTATATCCCTCAGGGCTTTACAAGAACTCTTCTCTCGAAGTGTGAGTAGAGCCTTCTTCAATTACTATGGAATTACTAATGCCGTACAGAAGAGTTAAACCTGTTACTTCTACACCAGTATTGATGGGTGCCATCATCAAGGGAGCGAAGTTATAGATACTACATGGGGGCTCATCGCCGTAGGGATTCTGATACTTGCCACGGCCTTTTTTGTCGCTGCAGAGTTTGCTTTTCTCGCAGCTGACCGTGCTCGCGTAGAATCAGAAGCTCGGGAGGGTAATCGTCGCTCCAAAACCTTATTAAAAGTTCTTAAAGAGTTGTCGTTTCAATTAACCGGTGCGCAACTTGGAATAACTATAACGGCAGTACTTATTGGTTTTATAGCAAAGCCAACCATAGCCTCAATGCTTTATAGCCCAGTTCAAAAGATTGTTGGTGAAGGTGCGAAAGAGAGTGTATCGCTTGCCGTAGCGATTGTTTTGGCAACTTTCGCAGCAATGATTTTGGGAGAGCTAGTTCCAAAGAACATAGCTATTGCAAAAACCAATCTCACTGCAAAGACGTTAGCGGGACCTTTCCAAATGTATAGTTTTGCCGCAAAGCCGGTAATTGCGCTCTCTGACGCAACCTCTAACTGGTTAACCCGCCGACTAGGTGTAGAGCCTGCGCAGGAACTCGAACGGGTTCCCAATCTAGAAGATCTCACTTCTTTGATTCGAACGTCAGGAGAGGAGGGAACTCTTGCTTTCCACGAAGTCGACTTGCTAACAAAATCTCTGCGCTTTGCTCGGAAAAGCGCAAATGAGGTGATGGTTCCCAGACTCGCTATTCATTCTTTGCCACGTGGGGCGACTATTACTGATTTGGTCCAACTTAGTGCATCCACTGGCTTGTCAAGATTTCCAGTTGTAGATACTGACCTAGACAGTGTTGTTGGAATAGCACATGTAAAGTCAGCCCTGCTTATAGAACCAGAAAAGAGAAATAGTCAGCCCGTCGAAACGGTCATGGGAGATATCTTGGCGATCCCAGAAACTAGGGATTTACATTCGGTAATGACTGATATGCGGAGGAGGAGGATTCCTTTAGCTGTGGTAGTCGACGAATACGGAGGGACAGAAGGGATAGTTTCAATCGAGGACCTTCTGGAAGAAATCGTCGGTGAAATAGAGGATGAATATGATGATGTTGTTGAAAACGGGTTAGAAGAACGCGCAGGAGTGTTCACTGTAAGTGGAAGCCTTCATCCCCATGAAGTATCCGATCTGTGCGGTTTTGAAATTCAAGATGGCCGATATGAGACGATAGCTGGATTTGCGTTAGAAAAACTTCAACGGATACCTTCACCGGGGGAGATGTTCCGTTATCGACGGTGGAAAATCGAAATTCTAGAGATGGATAACCTTCGGATAGCTCGACTCAGGTTAACGGAACCTATCGCTAATATGTTGTACGGCGAAAAGCCATCGCTGAGAAAGCAGTGAAGTTATGACGGTGGCTCTAGCAATCCTGCTCACGCTATTCCTAATATTTTTGAATGGGTTTTTCGTAGCTATTGAATTCGCTCTTATTGGAGCTCGACATACAAGAATGGAGCAGTTAGCGAAAGAAAACAATAAGTCAGCAAAATTTGGTATAGGCCTTATGAAAGATTTACCTCTAGCTATCTCCGGAGCTCAACTTGGTATCACTGTCACATCACTTGGGCTTGGTTTGGTCGCTGAACCAGCTTTTGCATCAATCTTGGAAAAAATGTTTGATGGTGTATTTGAGATTCCCTCTGCAGTTGCGCATTGGATTGCGTTTGGGATAGCAATATTCTTTGTTGTGTTTCTTCACATGGTCTTAGGAGAAATGGTTCCGAAAAATTTCGCTCTCACCGACCCGGAAAAAATCGTTTGCCAACTAGCAGCAACACACCGTGCTTTCGTTTTTGCATTTAAGCCAGTTATTTGGTTCCTGAATCAAACAGCTGCGTTATTGCTTAGGCCCTTTGGGATCAAGCAAGTCGCTGAGATTGGAGTGGCTTACACTTCGCAGGGTATGCAGGACCTGTTTGAGCAGGCAAAACGAAGTGGGCAGATGGACCAAGATCGTCATGACCTGTTCACAAGCGTTCTACAATTCCATGACCAGCCTGTTTCTTCTGTCATGGTTCCATGGAAGCAAGTCGATTATGTTGAGCATGGGCAACCTTATGAACAAATGGCCCTACTTGCAGCAGCAAGCGGACATAGCAGGTTCCCAGTAATCGACGATGGGCAAGTAGTTGGATTCTTGCATGTTAAAGATCTTTTGTACTCGGAAAAAGTGAAGAGCATGGAAGCGGGAAAGGACAATATTGTTCGTGAGTTGCTGTTTATCTCATCAGATCTGTATTTGGATGAACTTCTACGATTGATGAGAGAGCGGCAGATCCACTTTGCCGTTGTCGGTAAAAAGTCTGAATATATAGGGATAGTCACATTGGAAGATGTTCTGGAATCGATTGTCGGGGACATCATCGACGAAACCGACAAACTTGAAAGCACCGTTGGCGGCCAATTTCAAAATTGATGGCGATATTAAGCCCCGATAGCGTGGTACCCGCCATCGACATGGATAATCTCCCCAGTGGTCTGAGGAAACCAGTCTGAGAGAAGAGCAACGCATGCTTTGGCAACCCCAGATCTGTCGTTCACATCCCAACCTAGAGGGGCGCGCGAACCCCACGCATCCTCAAATTCTTTAAACCCCGGTATAGACTTTGCAGCCATAGTTCGTATCGGCCCTGCAGCAACGAGATTGACACGAACGTTATCCGGGCCCAAAGTACGAGCTAAATATCTGGAAGCTGACTCGAGAGCAGCTTTTGCCACCCCCATCCAGTTGTACGCTGGCCATGCGAAGCTTGCATCAAAATCAAGTCCAACTATCGATCCTCCATCTGGCATGAGCGGGCATACAGTCTCGGCAATAGTTTTCAGGGAATAAGCGGAAATTTCGAAACCTAGAGAAAGGTCCTCCCATTGGCCTGCAAGGAAGTCCTCTCCGAGGCCAATTTCAGGCATGAAGCCTATCGCATGAAGTGCTCCGTCAACGTTTCCCCACTTGTCCGATAAAGAATTTTGTATTTGCGAGACATGATTGGGGTCTGTCACATCGAATTCCATTACTTCTACATCACCATCAAGTTTCTTCACAGTTCTTTCGGTCAGCCTTAGTCCTCTACCTGCTCCAGTTACAACTACTTCAGCACCTTCCGATAAAGCTAATTGAGCTACGCCAAAAGCAAGACTTGAGTCAGTAAGAATGCCAGTTATTAACAAGCGCTTGTTTTCCAGCATTCCCATAGGGTTCCCCTTAGTAGAACTGATGTCATGAGGTTACTAGGGTTCTGACCCGCAGGCGTGAACGGTTGGAATCAAGATGGGCGAAATAAAGAAACTATTGGAAAAATTGATGTTTCTCTCCGTGTTTGCGATAAGTTCAATGCATGAAAATTGGCATAATTGGCGGTACTGGACCAGCTGGAAAAGGCTTAGCACTTCGGCTTTCTTCAGTGGGTTACGAAGTAGAAATCGGATCTCGGTCTTCTGGGCGCGCGGCAGAAGTCGTTGAGGACACACTCGAACCATGGAGAGATTGTAATTATAAGCTTTCTGGTGTAAGCAATGAGGAAGCTGCTCGAGCCGGAACAGTAGTCTTGGCTACCCCTTGGGATTCCTGCGCACCCACAGCAAAAGCATTTCGTGAGTTGCTGAAAGGCAAACTCGTTATCTGTATGGCCAACGCTCTCGCACGAGTAGGAAACGAGTTCCACGCACTGTACCCGCCCAGAGGTTCTATAGCCGCTGATGTTCAAGCGGCAATTCCTCTCTCAAGAGTATCTATGGCCTTTCAACATCTTCCCGCTAAAGAGCTTGGTGAAATCGAACATAACATGGAAGGTGATGTGCTCGTTTGCGCTGACGAACAGGATTCCATAGCTGAGACAATCGAAATTGTTGAAAAAATGCCAAATCTAAGAGGTCTTGACTGTGGGAGCTTGGCAAATGCTGCCCCAGTTGAAGCGTTTACAGCAGTTCTATTGCAGCTCAACCGGCTTTATAAAACGAGATCCTCAGTCCGTATAACTGGTTTAGAGTGACCTTTACAACGCTCTAATCTTCAGTTCTGCTTCAACCTGAGGTTAAAGTTGATCAGAAGTCCCTAAGCTCACTGGAGAGAGATTTGATTCGACTTTATGACACTGCCAAAAAGAAAGTCGTTCCGTTTGAGCCTGACCGAATTGTAAAGATATATACCTGTGGGATTACCCCATATGATGCAACGCATATCGGACATGCAGCTACCTATCTGACTTATGACGTCTTGCAGAGGCGTTTACGTGACCTAGGTCATGAAACGAGATGTGTCAGAAATGTCACTGACGTCGATGATGATATCTTAAGGAAAGCTCGAGAACTAGGAGTCCACTATCTTGATTTAGCTGCTAAGGAAACAGCGCGATTCGACGATGACATGAGGGCGCTCGGAATGCTCCCATCATGGTCTGAGCCCCGCGCTACCTCAGCGATCGCTGAAATAAGAAAATTCATAGGTCAAGTTCTAGCAAGTGGACATGCATACGAAGTAGATGGATCCGTCTATTTTGAAGTCGCCACATTCAAAAATTTTGGAACCTTAAGTGGCCTCGACCGAGCAACCATGCTTGAACTAGCGGCCGAGCGTGGAGGCAATCCAGATGATCCCAAAAAACGTGACCCATTAGACTTCGTATTATGGCAGCCCTCGGCAGAAGATGAGCCATCATGGGAGAGCAGATGGGGGTATGGGCGTCCGGGTTGGCATATCGAATGCTCTGTACTGGCGATGAGAGATCTCGATACGCCAACTATAGATCTCCATGGAGGGGGAGCTGATCTGATCTTCCCCCACCATTAGTGTGAAAGTGCCCAGTCCGAAGCTGCGACAGGAAGACCATTCTCAAAACATTGGATGCATCAAGCCATGGTCAGAATGGACGGGGAGAAAATGTCAAAATCGTTAGGGAACCTAGTGTTCATATCTGACCTTCGGAAGGAATTTGACCCAACAGCGATCAGGCTCGGGCTGCTCAACTTTCATTATCGGGATTCATGGGAGTGGAATAACGAAATCATGCCAACTGCTTCAGAACGACTCGAAACATGGACGAGAAGCGGCGAAGGAGAAGGGGCTTTGGAAGCTGTTCGAGAGCACTTAAGCAATGACCTCAATATCCCCGCTGCCATAGAAGCCATTGATGATGCCGCAAGTAAAGGCGATGGAGTCTCAAAAGCAGCTCTCCTGTTAGGGGTTGATACAAATCGCCCATGAGAAACCTACTGAAGGCAGCGCCAAGTCAAATTTCCGAAAGAAATCCTAAGAAGTAGGCAATCACGAGAGGTACCATTACCCTATGGAAAACATTTCAGTTTCGTTGCCCGATGGTTCACAACGGGAAATCCAGGATGGGGCGACGGCAGCTGACCTAGCTTCTGAAATCGGCAAAGGGCTATCCAAGGCAGCACTTATAGCTGAAGTAAACGGAGAAGAAACAGATCTCAGTAAAGTTTTGCCAGATGGTGCAGTTGTCAACATCATAACTGCGGACTCTGACAAAGGGCTGGAGACTCTTCGGCACTCAACAGCTCATGTGCTAGCTCAAGCTGTTCTGGAGCTCTACCCCGGCGCTACTTTTGCTATAGGGCCTCCTATTGAACATGGGTTCTACTATGACTTCGCCATGCCTGAAGGGGAAAAACTTACTGATGAGAGCCTTCAAAGCATAGAAGACAAGATGAGAGAAATAATTGCTGCTGACCAAGACTTCATCCGCGGTGAAGTATCCGCAGATGTGGCCCTTGAGATTTTTTCCGACCATCCGTATAAATGTGAAATCATCGATGCAGCAGACACGACAGAAGTAAGTGCTCCAGATGCAATCAGCTACTACCGAAACGGAGACGGATTTGTCGACTTGTGTAGAGGTCCACATGTGCCTTCCACAGGAAAACTACAGCACTTTAAACTAATGAATGTTGCTGGGGCTTATTGGAGGGGGGATGAAAAAAATCCTATGCTCCAGCGGATTTATGGAACCGCATGGGCAACCAAAAAACAGTTGAAAGAGCATTTGTACCGCCTTGAAGAGGCGGCGAAAAGAGACCACCGAAAATTAGCAAACGAATTGGACCTTCTCAGCTTCCCCGCTGAGCTGGGCGGAGGCCTAGCAGTCTGGCATCCCAAAGGTTCTCAGGTGCGAAAACTGATGGAGGATTACAGCAGGAAGCGCCATGAAGAAGGAGGCTACAAATTTGTTTACTCCCCCCATATAGCCAACGCCGAATTATTTCGGACAAGTGGGCATCTAGATTTTTACGCTGAAGGAATGTACCCCCCAATGGAAATGGATAATGGCGAGTACTACCCCAAGCCTATGAATTGTCCGATGCACTGCCTTATTTATCGTGCTGGAACTAAGTCGTACAGAGATTTGCCAATCCGACTTTTCGAGCTGGGAACGGTCTACCGATATGAGCGTGCGGGAACGCTCCATGGCCTCATGAGGATTCGTGGCTTCACCCAAGATGATGCGCACATCTTCACGACAGAAGAAACCCTGGCTGATGAAATAGCCCACTTACTGGAGTTTGTGATCTCTGTCCTTGAAGCATTTGGATTCAAGGAGTTCTCGTTCAATTTATCGACAAGGGATATTCAAAAATCTGTTGGAGATGACCAAATATGGGACCTTGCTACTTCGGCTCTCGAAGAAGCGCTTAATAAACACGGACTCCCATTCGAGAGGAAAGAGGGAGACGCTGCTTTCTACGGACGAAAGATAGACATTGACGTTTCCGATGCAATCGGCCGATCATGGCAACTCTCAACTATCCAGCTCGATTTTAATCTTCCCGAGCGGTTTAACCTAAGATACATAAACTCTTCCGGTGAACGTAAAAGACCTGTAATGATCCACCGAGCCTTAATGGGCTCAATAGAGAGATTCTTCGGTGTTCTTCTAGAACATTACGCTGGGGCTTTCCCAGCATGGCTATCGCCAATCCAAGTAGCCGTACTTCCAGTAGCCAACGAGCATGCAGACTATGCAGAAAGTATCGTGACCCAACTAGAAGAGTGTGGCTTCCGGTGTGAATTCCACCGTGCCGATAATCCCCTTGGGAAACGAATTCGAGATGTAAAGACTCAAAAAATACCATACGTTCTTGTAGCTGGAAGTGACGATGTATCTAACGGGACTGTTGGAGTTAACCCAAGAGGTAGCGAAGTTGAACGAGATGTTCCTCTGAGCGAGTTTATAGAGCGCTTGCAAAGTGAGGTCGACAACCGCCAATGACCAGAAACTACCGGAATAAGGGATTAGGTCAGATATGGGCTGGTTGGAGACGTGAATATGTATCTCGAGGACCGGATGCGGCTAAAGAAACCACTGATAGAAGTACCGTTTTTGAAAAAATCTTCGAAGCTAACCCAGAGCCAAATAATGAAAATTATATCCTTTGGCAAGGCGTCCACTGTGCCGCAGTTCTTAATCTCTACCCTTACGTAAGCGGCCACGTGCTCGTGCTTCCGAAGCGAAAGGTAAGTGACCTTGCAAGCCTGAACGACAAGGAGTACATCGAATTATGGGAAGGTGTCCGTCTTGCAACACAAGCGATTCAAAGCGCTTATTCGCCTGATGGAATAAATATCGGGGTTAACATCGGCGAAGCTGCGGGGGCGAGTATACCTGAGCACGTTCATGTTCATTGTTTGCCAAGGTGGAAGGGTGATACAACATTTCTCACCTCAGTGGCAGAGGCCAGAATGATCCCTGAAACGCTATCTTCGTCATGGAACAAGCTTCGAGGGTTTTGGCCAACTGATGCCTTGTGATCTCAGATGAATAGGTAGTGAATATTGAAACCGGCTATCGTACTGAATTAATCAAAGGTGCATGAAGCCATGGCAGATGAAGAAGAAACAATCGACTCCTTACCTGAAGATCTAGAAGCATCTTTCAGCAGTGAGAGTTATCAAATTCCAAATAATGATCGAAGACGAGTTGCTGGATTCCTATACCTTGCCGTCGGAGTCATCGCCTTAGGCCTCGGTGTCTTTGCCTCAGGCTCACCTCTTGCAAATCAGGGATTCACATATGCGGGCATAGGCGTCCTTTGTGTTGCCCTTTATTGTTTCTTTGCCTCGGCAAGTACGAACATTGACGAGGGTCAAGCACTAAAGCTAGTCGAAAGAGATTTGGGTTTTACTGCTGGCCCATCATCAGCTCAAATGATGTGGCGAGGTTGGGGGAGTAAACCAGTTTGGAGGCTTCTCCTGTACTCTCAAGAACCGCAACCAGAGTATCGAGCTGTTGTTATCGTTGACGCTGGGAATGGGCAAGTTCTTGAAAAATTAGTCGAAGAGAATCCCGAAGACTGGAGTTGAAAGTCATAACAAACTCTGCCACAAGAACAAATATCTACAATGAACAGTGCTATGGTTGCGCCAGTTAGATTTGAGTTCGTAACTCAAGGGAGACAATGTGTTCGACGGAAATTTACGATCAGCAGTTGATAAGATTCTGGACCCCATCGGGTCGCTCCTATACCGCCTAAAAATTACTGCGGACGCGTTAACGGTTACAGGAATTCTGATCGCAGTAGCTGGGGCGATAGTCATAGGGCGCGGCCATATGTTCGCTGGATTCATTTGCCTGCTCTTAACAGGAATACCAGATGCACTAGATGGGGCGGTTGCGAAGGCAGCTGGAACGGCGTCTGTCCGTGGCGCCTTCTTTGACTCAGTTAGTGACCGAGTAACTGACGCCCTACTCTTTAGCGGCATAGCCTGGCACCTAGCTACAGAAGAGTCTGGTCAAATCATGATGCTTCCAGTGGCACTTATGGCCACAGCAATGCTCGTGTCATATCAGAGAGCTAAAGCAGAATCATTGGGTTTTGATGCCAAAGGTGGAATCATGGAGCGAGCTGAACGCTTTATTGTCCTTGCGATAGGGCTTCTCATAGATGAAATATTAATCCCTGTTCTTTGGGTCATGCTCGTCCTAACTGGGATCACCGCATGTCAAAGGTTTGTAAAAATCTGGAAGCAAGCCACAAAACATATGGGCCCACCAGTAGGGGGCTAAAGCTAGAAGTGAGGAAGATTCCAATTGCCGTAACTGCATACCGAGTTGGAAGTTACCTTTTAAGGAGAATACCTCGGACTTGGTTGAACCCTATTCAGAAATGTTCAGCTCTCGTCGCAACAACGATCGCTAAAG
>PBIQ01000023.1 GCA_002720485.1 Acidimicrobiaceae bacterium | reverse complement strand
TGGAGCATCTGCGCCAGAAGAACTAGTGGTCGCCGTCTTGGAAGCGCTCGATCCAATTGACGGCGTGGAAGAGTTCCGGCTTGTCCTCGAAGAAGAATATTTTCCTCCCCCGCGAGAGCTCCGCTCACTAATTCAGGCCATCGGGTTTTTCTCAAAGGTAGGGCTAGTGGGGCCAGAAGCTGAAGGCGCTATTGACGATAGATCTATAGAAGCTTCCAACGTCTTGACGTCTCTTCGATAAGCTCTGGAGATAAATTTTTTAAGATCTTGCAATAGTTTGAGCCTCATCAAAAAGACCTTGAAGGATTGCGTGCAAGCTATCCGAGTACTCTTTTAGCGCTGATCTTGAACCCCTCTTTTCGCCTTCCAGTGGTTTCGGGGGCGGTATCATTTCTCCGTAGAGAATCACAACACGCCGCGGATGAGGAAAAAACTTTCCCTTTGGCATCGCCTTTTCCGACCCCCCTATAGCAACTGGAAGTATTGGGGCTTCAGCTTTGACGGCAAGCCAGACAGCCCCATCTAGAATCGGAAAGATTGTTGGACCAGATTTTCGTTCCCCCTCAGGAAATACGGTAAGGGCTTTCCCCTGTCGAAGCGCGTTGAGAGACGCGTTGAGAGCCGACTTGTCAGCTTTAGATGAACGATCCAATGGTATTCCACCCATTCCAGGCAGAGCCCATGCCCAGAATTTTGTTACAAACAACGAGCCTTTAGCCAGAAAGAAAAGCTTTCGGCGGCAGGTAGCACTTATTAGAGGAGCATCAAGATTTGACCGGTGGGTAGGCGCAACAATAACCCTGCCGTTCTTCGGCAATGCAGTACTGTTCTTTGCGTAGACACGGAAATAGAGAAAAAATGCTATTTTCGCGACCCCTTTGAGAAAGACGTAGAGAAGCCGGGAAGGAAACGACGCTTCTGAATCCATTGATTCTCGTGCTTGTTCAAATGCCGTCATCTGCGGAATAATTCCTCAATATAGTCCGAGGTCTCTTGGATTGTTTTCCCTGTTGTGTCAATAATGACGGCATCTTCATCAGCTACTAAAGGAGAATCCCCACGGGTACTATCTTTGGTGTCGCGTTGCAGTATCTCCTCTGTGATGTCTTCGACTGCACGACCGGACTCCAAACTACGACGCCTCGCCCGTTCCTCTGCAGTTGCAGTGACATATACCTTAAGTCGAGCGTGTGGGAATACGACCGAGCCGATATCACGACCTTCAAGGACTCCTCCCCCGCGAACTCTGGCCCATGATCGTTGTTGACGCCGCATTACTGACCTCACACCGGGGTTTGCAGCTACTTGACTAACTGCCGCATTAACATCAGGGCTCCGAATGACCTCTGTGAGGTCCTTTCCATCCACAAAAACCTTTTCATTCTCGAATTCTATTTTGATACGCTCAGCGATCGATGCTATCTCTGCTTCATCATCCAGAGAAGACGCATCTGTTAATGCCACTGCCGCAACGCTCCGGTACATAGCGCCAGTATCTAAATAACCCAGACCTAACTGGTCAGCCACCTGCTTTGCAAGAGTTGATTTTCCTGAGCCAGCTGGTCCATCGATAGCAACAATGCTGAGTGTTGCGTCACCTGCAGAACGAACTTGATCGAGAACATCAAAAAACGTTGGAAACGTTTTCCCAACACATTGGGGAAAGTCAAGTGTAATTCCCGAGGCCACAAGTCCCAGAATAGAGAACGCCATCGCTATTCGATGGTCATCGTAAGTATGTATGGTCCCCATCTCTACTTCTCCTGGGTGAATTTCCATACCTGTTTCTGTTTTTTCGGCTTTGATCCCGACTTTACGAAGTTCAGCTATCAACGCCGCTATCCGATCTGACTCTTTCTGGGCTATGAAAGCAACATCACGGATATTAGTAGCTCCAGACGCAAATGGAGCAATAGCAGCAAGCGAAGGGACAGTATCTGATATTTCTTTCATCGATACATCAACTCCGATAAGCTTTCCGGTTCCAACCACAGAAAGTGAATTATCGCCATGAATAATCTCAGCCCCCATTTTTTCTAATATCTCAGTAAATTGAATATCTCCTTGAATGGATTGACCTCCTAATCCATTTATAGTGATGCTCCCTCCCGACACTGCTGCTGCTGCGAAAAAGTTCGACGCAGCGGAAGCATCTGGCTCAACAACGTATTCTGTGCAGCGATACCCAGTCGGCGAAATTACATATTTTCTATCTTCGGCTTGGTGTATCTCTGCGCCGAACGATTTCATGACAGCTACTGTCATATCGACGTATGGCTTGGAAACCAAATCCCCTTCTATATGGACTTCTAGTTGATCGGGAAAGCATGGGGCAGCTAAAAGAAGAGCCGAAATGAATTGACTAGAAGTTCCTCCATCAAGGGTAATTTGACCGCCTTTCAGATTTCTCCCGTTTACGACCATAGGAAACGTATTCGACTCTTCGAGGTATTCGATCTGCACACCAAGAGCTTCGAGAGCGCCACAAAGCTGTGCATGGGGGCGGTTTTTGATTTGCTTATCCCCATCTATCTTTACGTTTTCACCAGAAAGCGCTGCTAGAGGAAGGCAAAACCGTGCGGTAGTTCCGCTTTGATGAACCCAAAGAGCGTCGGATGTGCTTCCCAACGCGCCCCCTACCCCTCGGATAGATATTGAAGAGCCATCATGATTAGGCAATATTTCAGCGCCCAGCTTCCGTAAGGAATCCATCATCACGAGAGTGTCTTGAGAAAATAGAGCACCCGATAAGACAGATTCACCATCAGCTAACGCTGCTACTATTAGGGCCCTGTTAGTAATACTCTTTGAACCTGGAATATCAAGGGTGACATCCGGTGGTACGACAAGAGAGTCGATAAGTAGCATAGCTATTCCATGGCCCTAACCGAAGGTCGATAGCCATTTGACATAAGTCCGCCGACAAGTCGCTCGCTCTTGTCCGCAGGCACAACCATAATAACAACACCTCGCTCGCCTTCTGATGAATGTGCTATTTCAAGATCATAAATATTGACATCAATCTCCGTTGCTAACCTCGTTAGGCTTGCGAGCTCACCTGGTTGATCAAGAACAGGGATCCGGACAACATCTAAGTCAATATCATCAGGAACTCCAGTTGGGAGATTCACTCTCGCTGTTCTTGCTTGCTCCAGCTCCCTTAGTAGGGCATCCCTATCTTTCGCAGCAATGTTATTTCGTGTTTGTTCAAGCGATCTAACCACTTCATCTATGACACTTAGGATGGCATCAGAATTATCAATGCAGATATCAGGCCAGATACCTGGATGCCCTGCTGCTATCCGCGTCATGTCCCTAAAACCACCAGCTGCTAAGCGAAGAAGCGGAAGGTGTTCTTGGGAATGATCATCGGCGATTCTCATAAGAGCGCCCGCTGTTAAATGGGGCACATGGGATACGACGGCCACAACTTCATCATGGGAGTCTGCATCTATGACAACTACGTCAGCTCCAAGTTCAACTACTGTCGCTCTCACACTTGCAAAGTATTCATCACCGGTAATTTCAGCGGGAGTCAGAACCCATGCTGCTCCTCGAAAGAGATCCCCTCTCGCTCCTCGGATTCCCTCTTGTTCGCTGCCGGCCATAGGATGACCAGGGACAAATCGTGGGCTATTTATTTCTTGCACAATGGAACCCTTAACGCTTCCAACGTCGGTAACGACTTTCGCTCCTTCATTAAGTGCTTGCCGGACTCCAGAGACGACGCTGCTAACGGGAGTGGCAACGAAAGCAACATCGACGTCCTTCATGGTCCCAACTTCATCGATTGCACCGATCTCTAGACCAAGATTTTCTCGCTCTTGGTCTACATCCTGACCTACGACATGCCAGCCAGCTTCACGAAGCGCTATGCCGATTGAACCGCCAATAAGTCCAAGTCCTATGATCCCTGCTTTTCCACTCATTTCAGCCTCCCTGACGGGAAAGAGCGATGAATACGTTGCTTATTGATCCTACGCCCACTCTTAAGATATTAGTCTTGGTTGCTGAGAAAGCTGAGAGTATTTTCCCGATAATGACGAACATGGTTATTTGTCGCCCTCAACACTCGCTACAGCACTCTCCAAACTTCGTATTTCCTTCATTGTTAATTCTCGAAATGTCCCAGGTGGTAATTGTCTATCACTGATGGGCCCTATCCTTGTCCGTATTAAACGATGGACAGGGTGACCAACTTCAGCGCACATTCTTCGAATTTGGCGATTGCGGCCTTCATGAATGACTATTCTCAGTAAGCCTTTTTCCACCTGTGAAACTTTCGCTGGTGCTGTTCTCCCATCTTCAAGGTCAACTCCTTCTCGTAACGTCCGAAGCGTTGAGCGCGATATCTTTCCGGAAATAGTAACGAAGTATTCTTTCGGTATTCCAAATGAAGGATGCGTTAGTCGGTAGGTCATCTCCCCATCATTTGTTAGCAGGAGTAGTCCTTCGCTTTCTCGATCTAAGCGGCCAACGGGAAATACGCGAGGATTCGCCGGAATAAAATCCATCACTGTTTTACGTCCTTGAGGGTCACTCGCTGTCGATACGACGTCAATAGGCTTATACAGAAGGTAGTAGACGAGGTCAGGCTTGACACTCACTCGGATTCCGTCAACCTCCACTTCGTCCCTTGAAGAGTCCACTCTTTGACCTATGGTCGCTACTTCATTGTTGACCCTAACCCGTCCTTCAGAGATCATGACTTCAGCGACCCGCCTACTAGCGATCCCAAAGCGTGCTAGGACTTTCTGGAGCTTTTCTGTACCAGTTGTTTCCTGTTCCACAGATCTACGTCGCCGGCGGTGTGTCTTTTCCGGACCGCATAGGAATCCCTTGGTCTGACTCAGCTGGTTGAGCTTTAAGGGGTTCTGGGCGGAGTCCGCTTTCGAGAGCTTCCACCACATCAGCGCCTGGAACAAAGTCGGCAAGTGCTGGTAAGTCTTCTAGTGAATGCAGTCCTACTCTTTCAAGAAATAGCGACATTGTTCCAAAAAGGACAGCAGCGCCTGGGCCGGCATCTCTCCCGACTTCGTAGACGTAACCGCGTTGCTGTAATGTTCTGACAACAGAATCGACGTCAACTCCGCGTATCGCCGAAATCTGCATACGAGAAATTGGCTGTTTGTATGCGATAATGGCTAGCGTTTCAAGCGCAGCAGCAGAAAGTCTGGAGCTCTGCCCTTCTAGCACGAAACGCTCAACATACGGTGCGGTATCAGGGTGCGATTGGAAACGGTACCCTCCGGCAACCTTTGTGAGTACAAATCCCCGATTGTCCTCCTCGTACTCATTTGCGAGATCTTCACAGATCTTCTCGACTTTTTTCTTCGGGATTTCTAATAGTTGCGCCATCATATTGGACTCAACAGGATTGTCAGAAACGAGGATGATAGCTTCAATAGCTCTTCGGTATTCGTCAGTTATTTTGATCACCCCTCATATGCATCGATAGAAGAAAGGTCATTGATACTATCTAGCCCAACCCATTCAATAGTAAGAGCTCCGAAAGTAGACAACTGGGTCAACTCGACCATACCTTGCTTGTACATTTCAAGGATCGCAAGAAAATGCACGACGATCTCTATTCTGTCTACAGCGTTGTTAGTCAATTCCCGTAGCGTTGTTTTGCCTTGTCTTTCGATCTCTCCGATCAATCTCTCAACCGTCTCGACAACCGTCAATTTCACTGAGGTGACATGGAAGAGGTCGATCGATGGCTTAGGGGCCATTACCCGTTGATAAGCGTCCGCTATGTCTTGTGGAGTAACGCCCACTAGTAGGTCGGGAACTAATCCCAAAAACTGTTCTTCCATTCCTGCAGTTCGAGGATAAGACAGAGCTGCATCAAATGCTAGATTCTCCAATGATCGAGAAGCATCTTTGAAAGTTTTGCATTCAAGAAGGCGCGCAAGTAGGAGATCTCGTTCCTCCCAAAGAGCGAGTTCATCGTCTAGGTCATAACCGGCACTGTTCGGGAGAAGCCGTCTGCTTTTGAGTTCGACAAGCGTCGCAGCTATAAGAAGAAACTCAGTAGCAACTCCAAGGTCGACATCTTCCATCTTTGCGATTTCTTGCAAATACGCATCAACGATAGAACCGAGTGAAACCTCATATAAGTCCACTTCGTCTTGGAGGATAAGATGTAAAAGCAGATCGAATGGCCCTGCGAAAACGGAGGTTTCTACTTCATATGCCACTGTCTAACCTTAGATGCGAACGGCTCTTAAGGAGTGAACCCTCGTCGCAAATTTTGCTTTCTTAGGCATTTTCACTGGATTATTTGAGGACTTCGCTCCGAAGGGAAAACCAGTGCTAGTAATCTACCCCACTGCAGATCAAGCACTCCATGCCTTGGTGAGTTCGAATTGCTGCCTCTATGTCACCTTCAGACTGGTACTGCGGCTCTTCCCATCGCTCTAAGCGGTCATCGATTACATCCTGATCATCAATTTTTCGAGGCCCTCCAGCTGGGAAAACGTCATCTTTCCAATTGTCAGTTTCACTCCATCGATGCGGAAGGTCCTCTAGAGCGATCCCGGTTGTTCTCTCCAGCAGAGTGAGCGATTGAGAGACGATACTGTGTGCCAAGCTAAAGTCATTTGTCTTTCCAGTGGTATGACCAAGAGGGAAATCCAGAAAACTTGCTCTTGGGGTTCTCGCTGCCGATGTAATATCTCGCGCTGTGGAAATAGATACTGTTGGGATTCCTGCGTATTCAAGCTGATGCGCTATCAAACCCACGGTTTGATGGCACACAGGTCAGACAGGGATTAGGAGGACTACGTCAATTTCATCATCTATGCATCGCTGGACCAATGCGGGTGCTAGCTCCTCGTTGACCAGTCGTTGTGAATATATTCCCCCCATGCATGTGAAAAAAGATGGGGCTAGCTCTTTGACTAGGCCTTCATTCTGTATTTCCTGCAACGCTTCGATAGGAAAGACTACGTTAATGTCTTCTCTTGCGTCTGTGAGGTCATACGCAAAGTGTGTCGCTCGCAAGTCATCTGAACTGGTATCTGATGGAATCGCTCGGTAGGTCACATCGTCCTTGTACGTAAAAGCGACCTGTCCTATTTTATATATTCCTCCTGTTGCAATAACCCCTAGCCTACTTTCCGACAAAGGTTTGGAGATAGCAGCAAGTTTTGGATCTTCCTTAGCGAAATACCATTCGTATGGCTCGTACCCTAATGCTGAGTAGGTTGCAGTTATCCGCTCAATGTAATTTATTGGCGGTTTTCGAATCGTTTCCATAGCTAAATCTTAGCTCTAATTCATTATTTAGAAGATTTCACCCGTTGGGTAGCGCACAGATTGCTATTCTTCGCATAACCTTAGCCAAGATGGCTCGAGTTTTTAGCGGAATCCAACCCTCAGGTGACCTCCACCTTGGCAACCTTCTCGGCGCGCTTGTGAACTGGGTAAATCATCAAGAGGAACACGAGTCTGTTTATTGCATAGTGGATCTCCATGCCCTGACACTTCCGAAAGATGCAGAGAAGCTGAGATCCAACACATTAGAACTCGCCCAGCTTCTTATGGCTGTCGGGCTAGACCCAAATAGGTGTACATTATTTGTTCAAAGCCATGTTCCGGAGCATTCCCAATTAGCTTGGCTTATGGAATGCACTGTGAGCTATGGGGAATTGAGTCGCATGACGGCGTTTAAGGACAAGTCTGATCGTAGTGACTTTATTTCTGCAGGTTTATTTACCTACCCTGCCCTTCAGGCTGCTGATATTCTTCTTTACGACACTGACCTGGTTCCAGTTGGTGACGACCAACGTCAGCACATCGAAATCACCAGAGATATTGCTGAACGATTCAATCACCGGTTTGGAGAAACTTTTGTTGTCCCTGAACACGTTATACCTCCAGCTGGGGCGAGAGTCATGGACTTACAGCACCCTGACCGAAAGATGTCAAAGTCCCAGCATTCTGTAAATGGAACAATAAACGTGCTGGAAAGTCCTGATAGCGTCCGGAAAAAAATAAAACGAGCAGTAACTGATAGTGATGGCGAAGTGAGATTTGATTTTGAGAACAAAGCGGGTGTTTCTAATCTCCTTTCGATTCTTGGGGCGGCGACAAACACTTCCCCTGAGAAAGTGGCTGATTCATTTGAAAGGTACGGGGATCTCAAAACTGCTGCAGCTGATGCGGTCGTTGAACTTCTAACTCCTATCCAAGAGCGATTCGCCGATCTTCAGGCTGACCCAGCAGAGACACGGAGATTGCTGCAGATTGGTGCGGATAAAGCCCGGGAAGTTGCTTCTCGCACTTTAATGCGCGCTCAACAGAATTGCGGCCTGCTCGAAGGTTAACGACGCCGGGCCTCTCTTACCGCATGCAAGGCAATAGCTGCAGCCGTAGCGACATTGAGTGAGTCGACGTTTCTTGACATGGGTATCCGGAACCTCAAATCGCACTTATCCAACGTTAGTGAAGTGAGCCCCTCGCCCTCTGCTCCAACTAGTAATGCCACTCGGGTTTCCTCACTAAGGGCTAGGCCTGATATATCCTCAGCTTGAGGATCAGGTGTCAGCCCAACACAGGTAAATCCCGATGACTTTAGCACTGTTAACCCTTCTTGAAGGTTAGAGATCCGAGCATGTTTGACTGCAAATACTTGACCCATAGATACTCGCACTGACCTCCGATACAGAGGGTCACATGAGGCTGAGTCTGCACAAACAAGGTCGGCGTCTAAAGCTGAAGCGTTTCTAAAGAGAGCGCCCATATTCGTTGGATTTGTAACATTTTCTGTAATGACAACAGTCTTAGCTGATTCTATTTCATCAGTGAACGACAATGCTTTCGGGCGGATAAAGGATCCGATCGGATCTCTGATACTGGCCCGCCCTGAAATAGCGAAAATAACAGGTTTTTCGCAGGCCAACACCGTCGTACTATCTGGAATGCAAGCTGGGAGCGGCTTCTTCCTCGAGGAATCAATTACCAACGTTGACAAGACATGTCCTGCTGCTAATGCGCGCTCAATTACTTGGTCCCCCTCAGCAAGGAACGTCATCTCCATATCTCCTCCCGGCCGTTCACGGTCTTGACGAACCTGATGATCATGTAGCCCTATAAAATCCCGGATGAGTGAGTCATCCGGGTCTTTAACGCGGTGTTGGTTCATATTCGATCGGCTTTTCGTAACAATGCGATTACCCCAGCGGGAATATTTTCGTGATCTTCTCGGTCATGGTGATAGCGAGCCCATGCTACTGCTACAGAAGCGCTTCCAGCTTCCTCCAACAGCTCAGCACCTCGTTCGTTATGCAGGCAATACCAATAGATTTGTTTTTTTAGTCCTTCCTTAGCCCCCCAAGTTTTTATCCTTTTCTCGGAAATAAGACTTTGTAAGATTGTTGCAAATACCCTTCCAGCTACCCCCAAATCGGCTTTAGCCTTTCCCACGTCGTGAAGGGCAGCAGCAACAACGTGCTCTGGCTTATAGGACTCTGGCGAGGCACCGATGATAAATTTTGCATTTCTGACGCTGTGAATTCTGTCGATCCGAGGCTGAGACAAGTACAGTACTTTTTCTTCGTCAGATAGGAGGGCCAGTAATTCAAATTCGGTTCTTTCATCAACCCGAAAGATCAACAACGAAGTAACGAACCTTTTCACTAAGTGAAGTGGAGATCCCATCTGCGACATTTTTACAATAGCGCCCGTGGGTGAGCTGAACGGTAAACTTCAATAAGTTGATCCCGAGAGACCTGCGTATACACCTGCGTTGTTGAAATACTTGCATGGCCTAGAAGCTCTTGGACTGTTCGAATGTCGGCTCCATGCTCAAGCATATGTGTAGCACATGAATGTCGAAGTGTGTGAGGCGATAGCCGAGCTCCGAAACCGACTTTGCTTCCGTACTTTTTCACTATCCCCCATCCACCTTGTCTAGTCAGTCTTCGGCCTCTCCTATTAAGAAACAAAGCTTCGCTATCATCCCTGCTAGCCCAACGCTCTGGCTCAAATGATCCTCTTCCTTCCGAACACAACCACTTCATTAGTGCGGTTTCCGCACACCTTCCCAATGGAACGATCCTCTCCTTGTTTCCCTTCCCTAGGACTTTAAGGAGTTTCTCTGATAGGTCGAGGTCACTGATAGATAAGGCAATAACCTCGGAGATCCTCGCACCAGTTCCGTAAAGTATTTCAAGCATCGCCCGATCTCTTCTTGCTATTGCCCCATCTCCATCGACAGCGAAAAGTAGTTCTGATACTTCCTTTTCACTTATAGGCTTCGGCAATCCTCGTGGGACACGAGGGAGTTCGACATTCTTAGTCGGATCATCGCTTCGAATATTCTCAACTGCAAGAAACCGGTGGAATGACCTCACTGACACCATCGCTCGAGCGACTGTAGATGGCGCCTTGCCATCAGACTGGAGTTCGCGAAGATACTTGATGATAGAGGACTGCTCTACGGTTGCTAGTTTCTTTCCTTTTTCTTCTAGCCATAGAACATAGTTCTGCAAGTCTCTTTCATAGGCGCTTACCGTTGATTCTGCTCTTCCTCGTTCGACGCGAAGCCAAAGCAGGAAATCTTTTATTTCTCTTAATCCAGATTTAGGTGCCTCATTCATCTAACGTGCTCTTTAGCAAGCATGAGTCCCACTATCGATTTCGCATCGACGATACGTTTCTCTGTAATCATTTGCGGCACGTCATCTAGGTTTATGTGGACTATTTCCATGTACTCTTCCTCTGTACCCTGTCGGCTATCGGGAACCGGAACGCAATCAGTCGCTAGGTAGCAGTAAGAATACTCATCACAAAAACCTGGAGAGTTGTAATATTCTCCAAGTAGGTGAATTTTTCCAGCACTCAGCCCCACTTCTTCAATAAGCTCTCTCTTAGCTGTTTCCTCTGGGGTTTCCCCATCGATATCTCTTTTACCAGCGGGAATTTCTAGTAGATACTGATCGGCGGCGCAGCGATATTGGCGAATCATGGTAACTGTTGAACCATCGAGAGGGACAATGCATACAGCTCCTGGGTGTCTGGTTATCTCACGGCTTAACATCTCGTTCTTCGGACCACGGATAGTAGCTTCAAATACGGAGATCACGCTGCCAGAAAATCGTTCTTCTTCTTCAATCGGTTCGAATGTGTTGATAGAAGTTCCTCCCTTGCTAAAACTAATCAGCCATAGAAGGTTCAGTAATTTCTAGCAGCTGGGGGTTTCTTCCTCTGGCACGATCAATCGCTGCGTCTACGAACTCAGCGAATAGTGGAGCTGGTCGATCTGGCCTACTTTTAAACTCCGGATGAGCCTGAGTCCCTACCCAGAACGGATGAGTTGGCAACTCAATAAACTCGACGAGTCTCCCATCTGGGCTTTCGCCTGAACATACGAAATCTGAACCATCAAACTTTGACCTAAATTTGGGGTTGAATTCATATCTGTGCCGGTGCCGTTCGGAAACAACGGTTCTTCCATATGCTTTAGCTACTTGCGAACCTTCAAGAAGTTCAGCGACATAAGCTCCCAACCGCATGGTGCCGCCCATGTCTTTAATATCCCGCTGAGATTCCATTAGATCAATCACAGGATAGGAGGTCCGAGGATCAAATTCAGTCGAATTCGCCCCTATCATCCCCAAAACATTCCTTGCGTATTCAATCGTCATTACCTGCATTCCTAGACATAACCCCAAGCATGGAATCTCATTCTCGCGAGCAAAGCCGACAGCAGCGATCTTTCCCTCAACTCCCCGCTCACCGAATCCCCCTGGTACAACAATTCCATCAAGATCTCTTAATCTTCCAGCGGCTAAAAGGCCTTCGACCTCTTCAGCTTGGATCCATTCGATCTCGATATTTGTCCCTGCGTGGATACCTGCGTGGTTAAGAGATTCTACGACTGAAAGATAGGCATCAACTAACGTCACATATTTCCCAATGAGGCCGATCCGGACTTTACTTCTGGCAGCCTGCACTTTTTCAACAAGCATCGTCCACTCTTTAAGATCCGGTTCTGTAGGCGGGAGTTGAAGAATAGAGCACAGGAATTGATCAAGCCCCTCTTCATGAATGACAAGAGGGATCTCGTAAAGAGACTCAGCGTCGGCGGCGTTAATCACTCCTTCTAATGGCACATCACAGAGATTCGAGATTTTTTGCTTTAAAGCATCATTAATGGGTTCTTCACTTCGGCAAACAATCGCATCAGGTTGGATACCACGACTACGTAATTCAGTTACAGAATGTTGGGTTGGTTTTGTCTTCTGCTCTCCAGAAGGCCCGATAAACGGAACCAAGGTGACATGGACATAACATACATTCTCTCGACCGCAGTCAAGCCGGAATTGACGAATGGCTTCAAGGAACGGAAGAATTTCGATATCTCCGACTGTTCCCCCAATCTCAGTAATCACTACATCAACATTCTCTCCCGAAAGTGAAGTGATTCGCTTTTTTATTTCATCAGTAATATGGGGGATGACTTGCACCGTCTTGCCGAGGTAGTCACCCTGACGTTCAGCGGCAATGACCGAAGAATAAATCGAACCGGTTGTAGCGTTAGAACCCTGTGAAAGATTCTCATCAATGAAGCGCTCATAGTGACCTAAGTCTAAATCAGTCTCCCCTCCATCATCAGTTACGAAAACTTCTCCGTGTTCGTAGGGATTCATGGTTCCAGGGTCGACGTTTAGATACGGGTCTAACTTCTGCATGGTTACACGCAATCCACGCGCCTTCAAAAGCCTCCCAAGAGAGGAAGCGGTCAATCCCTTGCCTAGCGAACTCGCAACTCCACCTGTAACAAATATGTGCTTGGTCACGGGATCCCATCATACCCGAAGATCTACATGGAAGTCTGGATAATCGATTTTGATTCCCCGACTCCATCCAGATACGTTCCCTTCGTATATTTTTTACACTCCGGACCGAGATGCTGCGATCAGCTCTACTGCATGTTTTTGAGCATTTTTACTTTCAGGTGATCCAGAAAGCATTCGAGATATTTCTATAACCCGATGATCGTCATCCAATTCTGCTATTTCGACGCTCACTCCTGTTCCTGTTTCAGTTTTCGTGACACCTATGTGCGTATCAGCGTATGCAGCTACCTGAGCCAGATGCGTGACGACAAAGACCTGACGATCTTCTGAAAGCTTCTTCAGCGCTTCTCCAACAGAAAGCGCCACTTCGCCTCCGATTCCTGCATCAACCTCATCAAAAACTGCCGTTGCAGGATCAGCAGATAAAACAAGACGGAGAGCGAGCATTGTCCGAGACAGCTCACCCCCTGAAGCGATTTTCGACAAGGGCTGAACACCCGAACCCTTATTCAAAGCAATTAACAACTCCACATTCTCTCCAGAACTCCCCTCTATGGAAAACTCAATGTGGGCATGAGGCAGTGAAAGGCCCACTAGATTGCGAAGAATTTCTCTAGAGAGTTCCGGCGCTGCCTTACTCCGTTCCTTGAAGATTCTTTGCTCCTCTAAGTCTTGCTCTTTCCTGAGGGCAGAAAGCTGCTCTTCAGTTTCCTTAACCCGTTCAGCCGAATTCTCTATTACTTCAATCTTCTGGTGCAAATGATTTCGGTATTGCAATACATCATCGAGTGTTTTGCCATATTTTTTTCTCAACCCCGTCAAAAGAGTCCGGCGTTGCTGAACCTCGGAAAGTTTCTCTGGATTGGAATCAATTGACTCAGCTATGTTTCTTGCGGTTGCAGACACCTCAGTTGATATTTCAATCAATTCAACAATTTCTCTCTCTAGTTCTTGCAAGGATTCACGACTACTAATTTCTCTAAGAACTTCAGTGATCTCTTCGATGAAATGACTGCTCGATCCAAGAACATGAGTGGCCCTAAGAGCTGCATCGCGATTACCGGCCGCGTCACCCAGAAGAAGTTCTTCTGACTGTAGTCGTTGATCCTCTAACGAATCGACAATTTCAACATCATCTATTTCAGCAGCTTGGAACTTATATAGTTCCAACTCTTTACTCCGCTCTCCTTCATCACCTCCTAGCTCTTGCAAAATATTCATAAGAGATTTCCCCTCACTTTGGATACTCTCCAATCGGGATGCGTCGATTGAAGCAAAGGCGTCTAAAGCTTCTCTTTGATGCTCTCGTTGTGTAAGGCCTGAGTATCCATGCTGGCCATGAATTTCAACGATTGGCGCTGAGAACTCTTGCAAGAAACCCACGGTGGAAAGTTGGCCGTTGAAGTAAGCACGCGATCTCCCTTCCTTTGGAATGATACGCCGTAATATCACTTCATTCTCATTGCAAAGAAATCTACCTTCAACTATGGCCTCATCTCCAAAAAGTCCAACAAGTGAGCTGTCAGATCTTCCCCCAGAAAGCAGTTGCAGGGCTGTGACAAGTAGGGTTTTGCCTGCCCCAGTTTCACCAGTAATAGCCGTCATCCCCTCCCTGAATAGAACCGATGCTTCCTCAATAACTCCGAGGTTTTTGACTGCCAACTCTAGCAATTGGTTTTTGTTTTCTGTAGTGCCCACTAAAGACCCTTACTTTTCCGATATTTAGCGATCCGATAAGCCAAATTTCTCTTTCAGGACGCGATGGAAATTATTAGCCCCAAACGAAACTAGGCGAGCAGGTTTCTCTGCAGTTTTGCAAAGCAATGCTTGGCCCACCTCAAGCTGGGCAACGACATGCCCATCTAAAGCAATAGAAGCATCACAGTCAGGGAGCACCTCAATCCGCAGATTGTCATCAGGCGAAAGAACTACTGCTCTATCAAAGAGAGAGTGTGGCGCAACCGGGGTAAGCAAAAGAGCTTGATGTGTGGGGTCAATAATTGGACCTCTTGCTGATAAGGAGTACGCTGTCGAGCCAGTAGGGGTAGCAACAATGAGCCCATCGGTCGCATACGATGTGAAGAAGCCATCGTTAATTTCCAAACCAAGCCGGACAGTGCGCCCGATATCGATTTTTTCGATCACTGCTTCATTAAGAGCACGTTGAGGCTTTTCGGCTCCTTCAATCAAAATCTCTATCCGCATTCTTTCCTCGATGGCATGTTTACCCTCAAAGAACTCTTGCATTCGAAGTTTCGCAAGCTTTGGTTCAACTTCGGTAAGATACCCCATCCGACCCAGATTGATTCCCATAACAGGGACTTCGAAATCACTCACCTCTCGGACCATATAGAGGATTGATCCATCTCCGCCTAGGGCTACAGCTAGGTCAAGAGAGCCATCTATCTCGCTTTCGCTGATTATTAAATCTTCACGGTTAACAACAGATGCAGAGTCACCAATAAGGACGCACGAATGTCCGGAGGATTCAATCCATTCAATCAACTCTTCAGCCAAATCGACAGCTTCTGGACGATTGACGTTAATAAATGCAGCGACTCTAGACATACTCTCTCTAGGTTATGGGATAGTGACTGGAGTAGCCACTATTGGAGATCGAGTTTCATTGACACCAATTCAAAATCGATATCGATTAACTGCTTCTCGCCTCCCTTAACAAGGTGGAAAAAAAACTCCCGATTGCCCTTTGCTCCCATAAGTGGAGAGGCCGACATGCCCTGTACAGGTGCGCCCAACCTTGTCGCTTCTTCCGCTACTTCTTGCAATGTCCGTTTCCATATCTGTGGATCACGAATCACTCCTCTAGAGCGGCTGGCTTCCTCATGTGAAGCTTCAAACTGTGGTTTTACCAACAAGATTAACGAACCTCCTTGAATACAAAGTGCAACCAAGTGTTCAAGAACCAGCCTTAACGAGATAAAGGAGAGATCAGCAACAACTAGTTGGAATTCTTTACCACCAAAAACTGGAACTGCGTCTCTGATATTTAAGCGTTCGAAGACCGTAACCCGGCCATCATCTGCGATCCGCTCATGAAGTATTCCGTAACCCACATCTATTGTAAATACAGCCGCAGCTCCGTTCTGCAACAAACAGTCGGAGAACCCTCCAGTTGAAGCTCCTACATCAAGGCAATCTAAACGGGCAGGATCGACAGAGAAAGCGGAAAGAGCATGAGCAAGTTTGTTTCCTCCTCTACTGACGTAATCATTCTTTGCTGCCAAGAACTCAATGCTGTCACTTGCAAGAACCATCTGAGCTGCTGTAGTTGCGAAACTTCCGTTCACCTGAATCTTGGTAGCTTCAATAAGCCCCTCCGCTTGTGCGAGACTATCTACCATTCCACGTCTTAGCAGTTCGGAATCCAAGCGTATGCGTCTAATGGCTTAATGATAGTCAGGTTTCGCCTAGTTATTCAGCTGACGTCCCAAGTAGGTTGAGAGTTTAGAAGGTCGCTAATGTCTCCCGGGCCTTGCTGGCTTCTCGCAACGTCTATCTGCTGGTTCGCAACTGAAGCGTACTCAGGTCGTTGAACTTCACGGAACACCCCTACTGGAGTTGGTTCATATGGGCCGCTTGCCAAGCGAGAAAGGGAAAACGCTAGGCTCGGATCTTCACACGTTTCGTCATGAACAATGAGGGCTGACTCACCCACATCTGCGACTTTAACGATCTCAGCATTCCCCTGAGAATTGGATATAACACCAAATTCGTTCTCTTCACCGAACCTAATGGGCTCCCCATGGGTTAGTTGGATCAACATTGAATCGCGCTTGTCTTTCTTCGTGATCTTAGCAAAGGCCCCATCGTTGAAAACATTGCAATTCTGAAAGATTTCAACTAGTGATGAGCCTCGATGCTCATGCGCTCTCCGGAATGTTTCCTGCATGTGTTTCCGGTCCATATCATGGGTACGTGCGACGAAGGTAGCCTCAGCACCCAAGGCCACACTAACTGCGTTGAACGGCTGATCAACCGAGCCCATTGGTGTTGATTTCGTTATTTTTCCAACTTCACTTGTAGGGGAATACTGCCCTTTGGTAAGGCCATAAATCTGATTGTTGAACAGAAGGATCGTCATATTTACGTTTCGACGCATAGCGTGAATGAGATGATTCCCGCCGATAGAGAGCATGTCCCCGTCGCCACCAATTACCCATACGTCAAGTTCGGGCCTGGCAATGGCTAGACCGGTCGCGACTGCGGGAGCTCTTCCATGGATGGAATGCATCCCATAAGTGTTCATGTAGTAAGGGAAACGTGCTGCGCAACCTATCCCTGATATAAACACTGTATTTTCTGGCCGAGGTCGAGATTCCATTTCTGGCAGCATGAGTTGCATAGCTGTCAAAATAGAATAGTCTCCACACCCTGGACACCATCTTGGTTCCTGGTCGCTGGTCCAATCAGCTTTGGTAGTTTCTGGCGCTGCTGCAGTGTCGGTCATGTTTCTCCTGCTTAGTTTAACTCTTCAATTATAATGTCAACCAGCTCACTGGTTGTGAAAGGCTGCCCTTGGACTTTATTAACAGATTTGACATCAACTAGAAATTCGGCGCGAAGCAGCTTAGACAGCTGACCCATGTTCATCTCAGGGCAGATCACGGTCTCGTATCGTGAAAGGACATCCCCGAGATCACTTGGAAATGGGTTGATATGGATGAGGTGAGCATGCGCAATTTTATACCCTTGATCACGCACTTGTTTCGCTGCGCTAGTTATTGCGCCCCAGGTGGAACCCCACCCTACTAAGAGAACATCGGCATCCTCGTCGCCTTCAACCCAAGTTGGAGGAATATCTGATGCGATATTTGCGACCTTCGCCTGGCGTATATCAGTCATGTGCTGATGGTTTAGAGGGTCGTAAGAGATATTTCCGGTTCCATCTTCTTTCTCTATTCCGCCGATACGGTGCATGAGGCCTGGGGTGCCTGGAACAGCCCAAGCACGTGCAAGAGTCTCTGGATCACGTTTGTATGGCCAAAAGTGTTCATTGCCATCTTCATCTACGTGGTTGGGTTCGGTTGTAAATACTGTGTTGATAATCGGCAGGGAATCCACTTCAGGGAGTTTCCAAGGCTCGGAACCATTAGCCAAATATCCATCGGACATCAGCATCACGGGCGTTCTATATTTTAAGGCAAGGCGTGCGGCTTCGATAGCGGCGTGGAAACAGTGGCCAGGGCTATACGGAGCAATGACAGGCATGGGAGCTTCCCCATGACGACCATACATCGCCATAAGAAGATCAGAGGCTTCTGTTTTTGTTGGAAGGCCCGTTGATGGCCCTCCACGTTGAATATCGATTACAACAAGAGGAAGTTCGAGATTAATCGCCAAACCTATCGCTTCGCCTTTGAGCGCTATACCTGGACCGCTGGTAGTAGTGACAGCAAGCGCCCCACCGAATGCTGCGCCAACTGATGAGGCAACAGCCGCGATCTCATCTTCAGCTTGGAAAGTCGCTACACCAAAATTCTTGTGCTTCGCGAGTTCATGAAGAATATCAGATGCTGGCGTTATGGGATACGAACCTAAGAACACTGGAAGTTCAGAAAGTTTCCCTGCTGCAACGAGCCCCCAAGATAAAGCAGTATTACCGTTAATGTTCGTGTAAGTTCCTGCATCCAGAGCAGCGGGCTTGACCTCGTAGGTATAAGCGAATGCCTCTGTTGTTTCCCCATAGGCGTGGCCGGCTTTG